>CALWGS010000096.1 GCA_944380155.1 uncultured Lachnospiraceae bacterium | reverse complement strand
ATATCCCCGTCTAATACATGGATGATGCGATCCGCATAGGCAGCCAGCCTTGGATCATGCGTAACCATAACAATGGTCTGCCGGTTCTCCCGCGCAATCGCCTGAATTAGATTCATCACCTCCATCGTGGTCTTCGTGTCAAGGTTCCCCGTGGGCTCATCCGCGAACACGATCTCCGGCTTGGCAACGAACGCCCTGGCGATTCCGACCCTCTGCTGCTGGCCGCCGCTCATCTCTTTCGGCTTATGCCCAAGACGACTGCCCAGCCCCACCTGCACCAGCATATCCTTTGCCAGCTTCCTGCGCTGCTTCGGCCTTACCCGCTTGAATACCAGCGGAAATTCTACATTCTCAAGGGCAGTCATGGAATTCATCAGGTTGTACGACTGGAACACAAACCCCAGGTACTTCTGCCTGAACTTCGCAAGATTGGTCTCATTCATCTTATGAATCTTCTTGCCCTTTATTATAATCTGCCCGCTTGTTACCTTCTCAATTCCCGCCATCAGATTCAGCAGTGTGGACTTTCCGGATCCGGATGTTCCCAGCAGACAGCAGAATTCACCCTTCAGAATCTCGAAACTGACATCGTCAACGGCAACAATCCGTTCCGTCCCCATCCGGTATACCTTCTTCACATTTCGGAGCACAATCACTTTCTCTGCCTCTTTGCTTGCCATTACACCTTCTTTGCCTTTCTTCGTATTATAGTTAAAATTATCCTACTCTAAAGTTCTTAAAGAAAGACTATGCTATTTCTTAATTTTTTCTTACTTTAAGCAGACTTCGAACCACCCGAATTAATGACGCAGCACTCCCTGCGCACCGCCCTCCCCATATGATGAAAGCTGCCCGCGGGCAGGCTCGCGGGCAGCTCATAACATCCTCTGATTATTCCCCCATCTCAATATACATGCGTATTAATTCAACCGCATTATCAATCCCCACATAACTGCTCTGAATCGACAGATGATAGTTCTCCGCTCTTCCCCACTTCTCGCTCGAATGGTAATTATAATAATTCGCTCGGCGCCTGTCGATCTTCACAACGCTCTCCTCTGCTTTCGCCCTGGTGAGACCGTCGATTCGAATCGCCCTTTCGATACGGAACTCCTTCTCAGCCCAGATGAACACATGTACAACATTCGGCAGATCCTTCAGAACATAGTCCGCGCATCTTCCCACGATCACGCAGGGTCCCTCCGCCGCAACTTTACGAATCACATCGGACTGCGCAAGATAGATCCTGTCATCCAAAGACAGATGAGAGAATCCCATGTCCTGATTCCCATATGAGTTCATTCCCATCGCAATGGAATACAACAGACTGTTCGAGGCCTTCTTCTCCGCGTTCTCAAATGCCGCCTCCGCGAATCCGCTTTCCTTGGCCGCTCTTGTGATCAGTTCGTTATCATAGAAGGGAATTCCCAGTTTCTTCGCCAGCTTCGAGCCGATCTCCCTCCCGCCGCTGCCGTACTGCCTGCTGATTGTAACCACTTTCCTCATCATCATCACTCCATTCTTCAGATTCTTATTCCCTGCTTCGCAATCCTGCCGGCTTTGCACCGTTATCCACATTATAACATATTTCTTCCAAAAATGAACCTCTCTCTTCCGGTTTCCCTACAAATTCCAGAGAAATCTGCTGCACAGCCTCCGAATGGGAGATGCCTTTGCATAATACCCCCTCCTCAGCTCTTCATAGAACCGAACCGCCTCATTTCGCTCCTCCTCCGTGACCATGCGTCCGGAATATCCGGCCCGGATCACAATCTCCATGAACCGCTCCGCATCCGTACCGTCCCGTATGATCGCATCCAGCTGATTTCCGATCTGTGCCCCGTATTCCGGAGCATCCTCTGAGAGCTTCGGAATCATCTTCATTGCTCCCAGCATCCGAAGTACCCTTCCGTAGAGAAACAAGACCGCCTCGTTCCTCTCGTCTGAATCGATGCGCTCCCGGATCCTCTTACGGATCAGCCGACCTGCCAGGACAAGCACCGCAGCCGCGGCCGCTGCGGCCAGAACCAAAATCAACAGGCGCATTCCCCGGAAGAAGGCCCCTCCCGGTTCTAATCCGCCTTCACTCCCCTCTTCCGGCTCCGGATTCTCTTCCGATGCATTCTGCGTCTCTTCCTCATCCTGAGTCTCCTGTGTACTCTGCGCCGCGGTCTCCTCCTGTTCGGTCTCCTCCTGAACGGTGCCGCTCTCTGTCACATCCCCGCTGCTCTCCTCTTCCGCCGTACTCTCCTGTTCCCCTTCCTGCGCTTCCTCAATTGCCGGATTCTGTCCCCACATCGCGTCCTCATACCCCGCCGTCAGCTCCACCGGAATCCAGCCGTAGCCGCGGAGATAGACCTCGGCCCACGCATGAGCATTCGCATCCAGAACCGTGATCTCCAGATTCGTCACCCGTTCGTTTGAATCATACCTCTTATACTCCGTTATGTCCTGTCTCCCCGCTGTCCGAGCCGCCGCAATATCGCTTCCGCTGACCAGATAGCCTTCCGCGTAACGGGCAGGAACTCCCAGCAGACGGAGCAGGATCACGCCCGCGGATGCAAAATGGGAGCAATACCCCTGTCCGGATTCCGTCAGAAAATAAGACACAAAATCCTCTCCGACCGGAAGACGCCCCGGCGCAAGAGTATATGTCATATTCCTCTCAAGATATCCCCGGACAGCCTCGATCGTAATCATAATCTCCCGTAACCGCATATAATCCTGATACACACTGTCCTCCTCCGACATATAAGAAAGCCCGTTCTCCCACACCTCCTCCATCGCCTCAACCCTATCTTCCAGCTCCGCAATGACGGACTCCAGCCCGGACTGCGTATCCTCCGGAACCTGAAGGAAAAGTTCCTCGATCAGGGCAGCATAGTCCTCCTCTGCCTCAATCCAGGCATCCATCTCTTCCACTCCGGTCTCCCCCCAATACGACGGATAATACCAGGACACCTCCGGGAAGTCTCCCCTGCCGGCGCTGTAGCTGTAATAAGAGAAAGAATACTCCTGCGCCCTTGCGATCGGCGCGGCATACAGCCTCTCCCCTGTCTTCTCCAGGGAAGACGAGTCCGCCCCGTACGGCAGATAATAAAAATACGGATTCGCGCTAATGACATCAACAGCCCCGATTCCTTCCGTAAAATAGGTCGTATAAACAGCATCCAATGCATCGCTGTACCGAGTTCTAAGCTCATCATGTTCTCTCAGAATCCGGTAGAATTCCGCGATCTGATTCTGTGTATCGAACGGATATCCACGCTCCTCCCACTCCTGTTCCAGCGCAAGGATCTGCTCCTCCTGCTCTCTGTCCAGTCCGTCCCAGCGGTTCCCCGTATAGTTCGCGCCGACATATCCCCTCAGATAGAAGCCTCCGCTCCTGTCCGGAAGCGTGACCCGCAGTGCGGTCTCATACTCGAATTCTACCCGATCAACCCTTCCAAGCCTTCCCCCCGCAAGTCCGCCGTCCCCGGTAGAACCCGCGCCGAACAGCTGTAACATCCCCATATCATCCAGTGCTCTTGTCAGCTCCGGAAATGCGCTGTACTCCATCCACATGCTCAGATCCTCCGGAGGGAACTCTTCCATTGCGGCAAGCGCCTCAAGCTTCCTCTCGCGAACGGCTTCTTCGGGATACCCATCCTCTCCCAGCAGCCGGTCAAACAGAACAAGCAGCAGCGCCCCCGCCGCCACGGCCGCGAGTCCCGCCGCAGATACGGTCCGCCTGATTTCCCAGCTCCCCGAATCGGCTGAAGCCCTCGCCGCAGCCAAGAACAGCATGGAGCCCAGATAACACAGGAACGGAACCGCAGAGGGTACTGCCCCGACTGTCAGCCCCGCTCCAAAGAACGGGATCGTCGCCAGCAGAAGAAGATACCGGCTGATCACCCCATAGAAGCTCATCACAAAAAGCACGGCATCAAAATATACGACCGATATCAGAAAGAACAAAAGCGCCCTCTCCTCCTCCGCCGATGTCGCATAATGGGGCACCTCTGCTCCCATATAATCGTTATAACGATCCACATACGCATTCAGTAAATGCCAGAACCCATCCCTGACCAGATCCCATTCCCGAATCAGATACAACGACAGGCACAAAAAAGAAAGCGACACTGAGAACCACAGATACCGCCGCAATGCAAACGCAGCACACAGCACCGCGGTGATTCCGGCAATCGCAAGCATCAGGACCGGCTCATCGACTGTAAGCTCCAACCCGTCCACAAGCAAAAACAGGGTTCCGTATACACCCGCAAACACCATCAGAAATCTAACCGGCATTCCGGGCAGTGTCTTTCTTCCTTCGCGGTCCGCCCGGACGGATTCCAGAATTACACCGTCCTTCTTCCTGTATCTCATTCAATCACCCGCCTTCTAATCCTTCCGACACCGGCCCTCCAGGCACCTCCCCGTCATTCCCGACCGGGACAATCAGACACTTTGTCGGCCGCAGGCTTAAGGCCCATTCCTCAAGTCCGGCCGTATGCTCCTGCGCGCACACATAGAAAATCCGCGCATAACGCTCCTTCTCCCACTCTGCCGTAATCAGCAGAGCAGACGGCACCATGCCGTGATAGAACGGACATTCATAAAGTCTTCCGACCGCCTCATAGAACGCCTCCTCCGAATCCATCCACTCCCTGTCCGCTCTCTGCCGCCTCTCATCGTACCAGGCCAGATAGTGAAGCCGTCCGAGCTGTCTAAGGCGTTCCGACAGAGAGAACGCAGCCTCCAGGATCCCATCCATCCCAAGCAATCCCTGCTCTCCTTTTGCCGCCGGCTTCCAATCAAGGATCACAAGAGATACATCCGACGACGTATCTGCAAATTCCTTCACAAACAGCCGATCCGCCGCGCCGCTCTTCTTCCAGTGAATCCGGTTCAGCCGATCTCCCGGCAGATATTCCCGAATTCCAAGCAGCTCGGACGGATCATCCCCGGGCCGTGAAGCAGCCGCGATATCAAATTCCGAATAAACTGCGTAATTCTCCGACACTACAAGATCCCTGAACCCCTTCCGATCCGGAAGAACAGCGACCCTGACGCTTTTCTTCGGCCGCTTTGCCAGGGAACAGATTCCCAGATAATCATAGATACGTATCTTCTCAACCATAACAGTGATCCTGCCGCAGTAATCTGCGGTATAGAACAGGCGGACCCGCCTGCCGCCCCTCCCCGCAAGGGAGATGGAGATTCTCTCCCTCCTCTTCTTCCCCGAGAACTCATTCCGGTACCACAGATAAACATCCACGCGGGAGAGGGGAACCGGACTGCGGTTCTGCGCCTCGAACGAAACACCGAAGCGCTCTCCCTTCTGTACCGTATAGGAAGCCGTCATCCCGCGGATCCCCACGAACGGGAAGGCCGCCGCAGGAAGCAGAAGCAGAGCCGCAGGCAGAGCAAGACAGGTCAGGAACAAAAGAAACGTAAATCTGGTATTGTATAAAAGCGCCAGCGCTCCCATCAGAATCAGAAATACCAGGTATCCCGCCTTGGTCCTTATCATAATGCCTGCCTCTTCTTCCCCGCAAGCTTCGGAGCCGGAACGGATTCAAGAATCTCATCCATCAGCTCCCGCACTCCCATCCTCGCAATCCTCGCCTTGGCGGACAGCACAATCCTGTGGCCGCACGCAGGGCGATAGATATCCCGGATATCCGACGGAATCACAAAATCACGGCCCCGGATATAAGCAGCCGCCTTCGCCATATGAATCACGGCCAGGCTCCCTCTGGGACTGACCCCAATCTCTGTCAGTTCATGCTCTCTGGTCCTTGCCGCCAGTCTGGCCACATATTCGTACAACTCGTCCTTCACATAGACCTGCTCCGCCGCGCGCTGCAGCTCATACAGATCCTCCGCCCGGGCCACGGCCTCTACCTGATCAAGCGGATTCATTCCGTGCCTCTCCTTCATCATACGGATCTCGCTGCCCAAATCGGGATATCCCATCGACATTCTCACCATGAACCGATCCAGCTGGGATTCCGGAAGCAGCTGTGTTCCCGCGGAACCGGACGGATTCTGAGTTGCGATCACAAGAAAGGGCTTCGGAACCTCTCTTGTAATCCCGTCCACCGTAACCTTTCCCTCTTCCATCACCTCAAGAAGCGCCGACTGCGTCTTAGAAGAAGTGCGGTTAATCTCATCCGCCAGAAACAAATTGCACATAACGCTTCCTTCCCGGTAGATGAATTCTCCGCTCTCTCTGTCATACATCGTGAATCCAACCACGTCGGAGGGCAGCACGTCAGGAGTAAACTGCATTCTCCGGTAACGAAGCGCAAAGGCTCTTGAAAACGCAACCGCCAGCGTCGTCTTCCCGACTCCCGGAATATCCTCAAGCAGCACATGCCCTCCCGCCAGCATGGCAGTGAACATCGTAAGGATCACCTCATCCTTTCCGACTACGGCCTTCCCGACCTCCCGAAGCACATTCTCTATGATTCTTCTCTCATCCGCCATTCTTCCTTCTAATCCTCCTAACGGAGCGCGTCCTGATACTGCGCCCTCTCGCCGCCTATATACTTCGGCCTTGTTCTCGCGCAGACAAGGTTCGCCCGCCCGATCCGCTTCACCGAAACCCTTACCGGCACCGCAACCTGTTTCAAATGCATACCAATCAAAGTATCTCCGATATCCATTCCCGCATCCGCGCGAAGCTCCTCCACGGCAACCGGATTCTTAAGCCCCTCGTAGACCGCCGTTGCAAAGGAACCCCCCGCCTTGGGCATGGGAAGCACGTTCACAATCGGAAGCTGCCTCTTGGCCGCAGCGTCCCGTTCCAGAATCAGTGCCCGGTTCAGATGCTCACAGCACTGCGCCGCCAGTTCAATTCCATATCTCTCCAGCACAGGATACACCCCGTCAAATACAGCCTGCGCCGCCGCCGGGCTCGACCCCCGGCCAATCCGCTCTCCCAGTATCTCACTCGAAGAACAGCCAATCACTATCAAATCGCCCGCCTCCAGCCCGGCCGCCTCAATCAGCTCCATAACGGCCTGCCTGGCCTCTGAGCGGATAATCTCCGTAATTCCTTCCATAATCGATCCGCCTCCCGGATTTAGAATAATACTGTAATCTCATCACTATTCATTACACTTCTGTTCCGCCCTTATTATACTCTCAAATACGCTCCCTTACAAGTTCCTTTTTCCATTCCGGACGCAACTCCAAGAGACCAAAAAAAGAAGTCCACACCGTGAACTTCCGTGTGAACCTCTCTACTGAATTAACCGATATAAAAACGGCTCAAAACAGACTCCGTTCCTTGACGGAACTTTGCTCTGCTCCGTATACGCAATTGCTTCCTCAAGAAAGCCCGCAGCCTTCTTAACGGCCTGTTCTGTCCCGCGTCCTCTCACAATCTCCGCAAAGACAATCGAGGCGAAGACATCCCCGGTCCCGCAGCGATCTCCTCCGCTCCTTCTTGCGGGAATCCGACTGCGGGATCCGTCCCGCGAACAGATCTGATTCACCAGATCCTCCCCCTCCGCAATACCTGTCAGCACCACCTCAGACGGCCCCTTCGCGCAAAGTCTCTCTTCCAGCTCCCAAAGCGCCTCGCCCGACGGATGTTCGTCCGGATACTCCAGTCCCGCAAGCCGGTATGCTTCCGTCAGATTCGGCGTAATCACATCGCTGTATGCGAGCAGATCCTCCATTTTCTCGCACACCTCAGGAGAACACGCAGAATACAGCCTCCCGTGATCCCCCATGACAGGGTCGAACAGCACAATGGTATTCTCCCTGCGGAATCTCTTAAGAAACTCCGCAGCCAGCTCAATTCCGGCCGCGGATCCAAGATATCCGACATAAATTCCGTCAAATTCCAGATCCAGCTCATCCCAGTGCGACAGAAACCGCTCCATTCTCTCCGTCCCGTCATCCCGGTAGTATCCCGGGAATGCCGCATTCGAAGAAAGAATGCTTGTCGGCAGCACACAGCACTCCAGTCCCTCCGCCGAAATCACGGGGAGCGCAACCGCCAGCGCACACCTGCCGTATCCCGCCAAATCATGAATCACCGCAACTCGTTTTTGTCGTTCCATATCCTGTTCCTCCGAAATTGATCCTGTTTAACGCCGAGATAAAAAAAGAGCTGACACTCTCTGCCAGCTCCATTCCATGCAGTCGAGGGGACTTGAACCCCTACCCAGAAACCCGGACTAGATCCTTAGTCTAGCGCGTATGCCAATTCCGCCACGACTGCTTAACACTAGGCTATTATAATACGCGGATGCCGGATTGTCAACAGGTTTTTTCAAGTTTTTAAGATTTTTTATTGCGCCGGAATCAACCCCGCTTATAACGACGGATCCCCTTCTATGAACTTTCTCCGATAGTTCTCGATGCATTTCTCAATAATTCCGACCGCCTCAATGGGACCTCCGAACTCGCTCACCACCGTGTCCCTTCCTTCCAGGCTCTTGTATACGGAGAAGAAGTGCTTCAGTTCCTCGAAGATATGAGCCGGCAGCTCCGCAATATCCGTATACCCCATATAGGTCGGATCGCTGTACGGAATCGCGATAATCTTCTCATCGCCCATTCCCCCGTCCTCCATCTTCATCACCCCGATGGGGTAGCTGCGCACCAGTGTCATCGGCTGGATGGGCTCGGAACAGAGTACCAGTACATCCAGCGGATCCTTATCGTCCCCGTAGGTTCTGGGGATGAATCCATAGTTCATGGGGTAATGCGTTGCGGTGAACAGGATCCGATCCAGAGACAGCAGTCCGGTTTCCTTGTCCAGCTCATATTTTTGCTTGCTTCCTTTTGATATTTCAATCACTGCCATAAAGTCTGTAGGGTAGATTCTATCTTCATCAATATCGTGCCATATATTCATCATTCCGATCTCCTCCATCCTGATTGTATGTTTTGATTTCATATCCTGATTTCGTTCCAGGTTCCATCCAATTTCTGTGACTGCCGGTTCCTATTTTACCGGCACATAATTGATCTTCGCCACTCCCGGCTTCCGGATCCAGTCCCCGTAATAGAACACATCCTGCCCCGCTCCGTACTCGTCGGCGAGCTCCTGATCGAATGTCGTCTTTAACACGGTAATTTTGCATTGGTTCATCTGATACCCTCCTTGCAATCTTTCTAAGTGATTCTATTGTAAACTATAATCGGCATGGATGGCAAGTATTTTAACGGGGATAACAGAAAAACCCGCAGGCAAATCACCTGCGGGCCGTTGTAAGCTCCCCCTGTTGGACTCGAACCAACGACACTGCGGTTAACAGCCGCATGCTCTACCGGCTGAGCTAAGGAGGAATACAACCAGATCGGAAACATGATGTCATTGTAATCCTGTCATCATCAAATGTCAAGCACAAATTTTAAAAGGGCGGGCCGTCCCTGCGAATTCCTGTATTGGTTGTGCCGGGAGGAACGGCTCTGATCCGCCCCTCCCGGCCGCGCTTACATCCGGTGAAACGGCCGGTTCACTTCATCATCCTCCAGGCTCTCGTCCAGCTTATCGCTGAGGGCACTGCGGAGAACCTCCAGAGTCTCCTCCACATCCATTCCCGCAACCCGGTCTGTCACTCCCGCAATCTGGCACACGGTCGCCAGCTCCGATTCGTCCCAGTCGGAGGGGACAGATTCGTCAATCAGGCGGATTCTCTCTTCCGGCCCGCTGCACTTAATGAATTCTCTTAACATATGATTTCCTCCGGGATCCCGGCCTTATGGCCCTGGATCTTGTAATGCTTCAGACATTGTCCGTCACAGGTGCATTATATCCCCCTGCTTTCGATTTTGCAACCGGAAAATAAAGAACTGTGCCACCGTGCCGATTTTTCCTCCAATCCTGTCCCGATAAATTTTTTTAATTTTTTTCAAAAAAGGGCTTGCATTTTTTTTATTATGTGGTATACTGTCAATGTTCGCAGGGAACAGCAGGTTTCCTTAGGACTTATGCAGTTGTGGCGGAATTGGCATACGCGCATGATTCAGGTTCATGTCCATGTACTTGGGTAGGGGTTCAAGTCCCCTCAACTGCATTTTCATTTCAGGATACGGATTCGAAGCCTCTCATCAGGAAGGCTTCTTTTTTTATCTTCTCTCTGCTTTTATCTTCTCTCTCCGGTTTCGTTCCCGCAGACACACCGAAAGGCCGTCTCCCCGTCTGCTTTCTCTCCGCCGGCGCACGGGTTCCGTTCCGAAAGCCCTCCGCACTTTCTATTGCATTTCCCCCCGCATGTTTGCTATAATATAGGGCAGCACGGGCACCTGATATTGCCAATACTATATTTCATATAAAGGAGCAATCGTATGAGCAAAGAGTATTCACCTAAGGACATCGAGCAGAAATGGCAGGATATCTGGGATGAGACCGGGGCCTTCCATGCATCGGATGACTACACGAAGCCAAAGTATTACGCCCTCGTGGAATTCCCCTATCCATCCGGACAGGGTCTTCATGTCGGGCATCCAAGGCCCTACACGGCGCTTGATATTATCGCGCGCAAGAGAAGGCTTCAGGGCTATAATGTCCTCTATCCGATGGGCTGGGACGCATTCGGACTTCCCACCGAGAATTATGCCATTAAGAATAAGATTCATCCAAAGATCGTAACCGCAAATAACGTGGCCCGTTTCAAGGGTCAGTTAAAGTCTCTTGGCTATTCCTTTGACTGGAGCCGCGAGATTAATACCACGGATCCTTCTTATTACAAGTGGACTCAGTGGATCTTTCTGAAGCTGTATGAGAAGGGGCTTGCTTATAAGAGCGAGATGCCGATTAACTGGTGTACCTCCTGCAAGGTCGGACTTGCGAATGAGGAGGTCGTGAACGGCGTATGCGAACGCTGCGGCAGCCCGGTTGTGCGCAAGGTGAAGAGCCAGTGGATGCTTAAGATTACGGAATACGCAGACAGGCTGATCAGGGATCTCGACCTTGTGGACTATATCGAGAAGGTCAAGGTCTCCCAGAAGAACTGGATCGGGCGCAGCGAGGGCGCGGAGGTGGATTTCCGGCTGACAGGGAAGGATGACGTTCTGCGCGTCTACACAACAAGGCCGGATACGCTCTTCGGCGCTACCTATATGGTCATTTCTCCCGAACATCCGCTGATTGACAAGTATAAGGACGAGCTGAAGAATTGGGATGCCGTAACGGAATACAGAGAAGCGGCGGCCCGCAAGTCGGATTTTGAGAGGACGGAGCTGGCCAAGGATAAGACCGGCGTGTGCCTGGACGGAATCACCGCAGTGAATCCGGTGACGAAGAAGGAGATTCCGATCTGGATCTCCGACTACGTTCTGATGTCCTATGGCACGGGCGCCATTATGGCGGTTCCGGCGCATGATGAAAGAGACTGGGCATTCGCGAAGAAGTTTGGTCTTCCGATTATCGAGGTCGTTCAGGGCGGCAATGTTGAGGAAGCCGCATTTACGGACACCGAGACGGGAATCTTGGTGAATTCGGATTTCCTGAACGGCCTGGAGGTGAAGGAGGCCAAGCAGAAGATCACGGACTGGCTGACCGAACAGGGAATCGGACACCGGAAAGTGAACTTCAAGCTCAGAGACTGGGTCTTCTCCCGCCAGCGCTACTGGGGCGAACCGATTCCGATTGTCCATTGCGAGAAGTGCGGCTTCGTTCCCCTTCCCGAGAGCGAGCTTCCGCTGGTGCTCCCCGAGGTAGAGAGCTATATGCCGACCGATAACGGCGAGTCTCCGCTGGCCGCAATGAAGGACTGGGTGAAGACAACCTGCCCGAAGTGCGGCGGCCCGGCCATGCGCGAGACGGACACCATGCCTCAGTGGGCCGGTTCCTCCTGGTATTTCCTGCTGTACACGGATCCGCATAATGACAGGGAATTCGCGAGCAAAGAAGCGCTTGATTACTGGCTTCCGGTTGCCTGGTACAACGGCGGCATGGCGCATACCACGCCGCATCTTCTGTACTCAAGATTCTGGCATAAGTTCCTGTATGATCAAGGTCTGGTTCCCACTCCGGAGCCGTATCAGAAGAGAACCTCCCATGGTATGATTCTTGGCGAGAACGGCGAGAAGATGTCAAAGTCCCGCGGCAATGTTGTGAATCCCGATGATATCGTGAGGGAATTCGGCGCGGATACCCTGCGTACCTATGAGATGTTCATCGGAGCCTTCGATTTAAGCGCCTCCTGGTCGAACGAGGGAGTAAGAGGCTGCCGCAGATTCCTGGATCGTGTCTGGAAGCTGCAGGATATGCTGACACAGGAAGATGGCTATAGCAAAGGGCTTGAGACCAGGGTTCACGAGACCATTAAGAAGGTCAGCCAGGACTATGAGAGCCTGAAGTTCAACACCGCGATCGCGGCCATGATGGCGCTTGTGAACGACTTCTATAAGGCCGGCAGGGTAACAAGAGGCGAATACCGCACGCTGCTAATCCTGCTGAATCCGGTTGCCCCTCATATCACGGAGGAACTCTTCGAGCTGGCGGGCTTTGAGGGACGTATCTTCACCTCCTCCTGGCCCGAGTGGGAGGAAGCGAAGACTGTCGAGAAGACTGTTGAGATCGCCGTTCAGATCGGCGGCAAAGTCAAGGCGACCCTTATGGTCGGCCTAGACGATGAACAGTCCGCAATCCGCGAGAAGGTCATGACCATCCCCGCGATTGCCAATGCTCTGGCGGGCAGGAACATTATAAAAGAAATCTACGTCAAGGGACGCATCTACAACATCGTAGCGAAATAATGCCGGATTCACAAGGCTTCTGAAAGGGGCAGCCGGGAAATGGGCGTTGGGCTCAACCAGGAACGCCAGGAACCGGCGGCCCCTTTTTGTGCCAATGAGGCAAATCATTCATATTAAATGATATCTTAATTAAGTGATATCTTACGGAGGAATGTATGGACTTTCTATCTCAGGCAAATTCACTCCCTGTCTACCTGATCTGCGGGGGTGTGCTGCTGTTCATTGTTATTATGTGTGTGATCTTTCTGGTCAAAAGCTACCGCGCAGGCCTTAAGATCGGAATGGATCCCAAGGTTCTGAAGCGGGCCATTACCTCAAGCGCAACCTTCACCCTGCTGCCAAGCGTCAGTATCCTGCTCGGCGTCATCGCCCTGGGCGGCACGCTCGGCGTTCCGGTATCGTGGCTGCGCCTGTCCGTTATCGGCGCTCTCCAGTATGAGCTGAATGTCGCGGAAATTGCCGCCACCAGCATGGGCCTGAGCGGACTGAGACTGAGCGAAATGAATGTATCCGTATTCACCACCATCATGCTGGTTATGACGGTCGGAATCTTAAGCGGCGTGTTCTGTACGCTCTTCGGACTCAAGAAATATCTTGGCAAGATGGCCGCGAAATCAAAGACCGAAACGAAGCCAACCGAAAAGAGCCGCCCCGGATTCGGCGCATATGCCACCATCGCAATGTTCGTCGGTCTGTGCAGCGCTTACATTGGTTCTTACATCGGAACCTTCACCTCTTCAGGGGACTACCTTCCCCTGACCGTCGCGCTCATCTCCGCCGCTGCCATGGGCGTGTTCCAGTATTTCACCGTGAAGAAGAAGCAGGCATGGCTGGAGAACTTTGATATTGCGACCAGTATGTTCGTCGGAATGGCGGCCGCTGTCCTGATTAATCTGGCCGTATAGGAGGTACTACTATGAATCAGCAGGAAAAACAGACTTATTTTACAAAATTCAATAATCAGCTCCATATCCTCGGCCGCATCACCTTAGGAGTCGGCGTGATTCTGATGCTTGCCGCTCCCTTCGTAATCGGTATCCTCCTGGATGCCGCGCCGAGCCTGAACGGGTTCCTGAAGGGAATCGCCAGAGTGGCCGTCATCTATGTCCCGGTCGGAATCGTCGAATTCCTGGTCTATGCCCCCATGCTTGGAGCCGGCGGAAGCTATCTCTCGTTCATTACCGGAAATGTAACGAACCTCAAGATCCCGTGCGCCATGAACGCCAGGGACATCGCCAAAACCGAAGTCGGGACTCCCGAAAATGAGATCATCTCCACGCTCAGTGTCGCAACCAGCTCTCTGGTCACGATGCTGGTCCTGTTCATCGGCGTTCTTCTGCTCGTTCCGCTAAGACCGATCCTGGAGAACCCGGTTCTCACCCCCGCATTCGATACGGTGGTTCCCGCCCTCTTCGGCGCGCTCGGGCTGAAATATTTCACGAAGGCCCCCAAGATTGCCATCGTACCGCTTGCGGTGATGACACTGCTGTGCATCCTGGTTCCGGCAGCCATTTCCCAGACGAGCCTTCTCTTAATCCCCGCGGGCGGTCTGGCGCTTGGGATCGGTTATCTGTTATATAAGAAAGGCAGGCTGTAACCCATGATCGCATACATTTTACTTGCCGTACTGATCTTACTGGCAGCCTTTTTCGGAGTCCTTGTCCTTCGAGCCGCCTCCTTAAAGCCGACCTCTGCCGCAACTGCCACATTGCCGAAGGCCGATCCGAAGCGGGCACAGACATACGGGGAACGCCTGGCGAAGATGATCCGCAAGGAAACCATCTCCAGCCGTTTCGAGAAGGATAAGACAAAGTTCTATGAATTTCACGAGATATTAGAAGAGCTCTTCCCGCGGCTTCACACCGCCTGCGAGAAGCATGTCTTCAACGGAAGCCTGTTATTTCGCTGGAAGGGCAGGGGGAACGGGAAGCCCATTCTTCTGATGAGCCATCAGGATGTCGTTGAAGCGGGCGGCGAATGGGAGCATGACCCGTTCGGCGGTGAGATCATCGGCGGCGCGGTCTGGGGCCGCGGCACCGTAGATACCAAGGGAAGCCTGTTCTGTCTTATGACGGCTGTGGAGGAATTGATTGCGGAAGGCTTCGTGCCGGAATGCGACGTCTACATCGCCAGCAGCTGCACGGAGGAATTCAGCGGAGAGGGCGCCCCTCTTACGGTTCGCTACCTCAAGGAACAGGGCGTTGAGCTTGAGCTTTTGATTGACGAGGGAGGCATGATTATCAGCGACCCCATCGGAGGCGTTCACGGCACCTACGCCATGGTCGGCGTCCTGGAGAAGGGCTACGGGGATCTGCGTTTTACGGCGAAGGGAACGGGAGGCCACGCAAGCGCTCCCGGAAAGAATACCCCCTGGGCAAGGCTGGCCGCCTTCATCTGTGAGGTTGAAAAGCACAACCCGTTCACGGTCCGTTTCCACCCGACAGTGGAAGAGATGTTCCGCCGCTTCACACCCAATATGACCTTCGGGATGAAGCTGATCTTCGCGAACTTCCCCATCTTCGCGCCGCTTCTCAAGAAGCTCATGCCCGTCATCAGCCCGCAGGCCGCCGCCATGCTCTCCACTACGATCGCATTTACCATGGGGAAGGGATCGGACGGACTCAACGTACTGCCCCTGGAAGCCTACGTAACCGGCAATCTCCGCTTTATCCACCATCAGGGAACGGACGAAAGCATTGCTCTGATTACCGATCTGGCGAAGAAATACGGCCTGGAGACCGAAGTCATCTACAAGGACTACCCTTGTCCCGTCGTGGACTACACCGGCCGCCAGTTCGCCCTCGTAGAAGAGACCATCCATGAGATCTATCCGGGCGTCGGCGTCGTCCCCTACGCCATGACAGGCGGAACCGATGCGAAATACTATTCCGACGTATGCAGGAACTGCATCCGCTTCGCACCGCTTGCCATCAATCAGCAGCAGTATAAGAGCATCCATGGAGTCAATGAAAATATCAGCCTGAATGCCCTGCCGGGCGGAGTGGATTTCTATAAGAGAATCATCCGGCAGGCCGGAACATAACCGGCATTCGATCATAACAAAAGGGACTGTGATCGAAAAATCGACAGTCCCTTTTATATTTCGTGTTCATGCTCCTGCGTGCGGGAGGCCGGGTTCTCTCTTAGAACCCGTATTCCTCCATAATCTCATCCACTGCCGCGTCATCCGAGCTGACACATACGGCAACGTAGGTATCCCTCACATAGATCTCCGCGCTCTCAAGCTTCGGGACCTCCTGCGGTCCGTAGGATGAGTAAGAATCAATCTGATCCTGAATTCTCATCTCAATCCCTTCCTGTACAGTCTCCGTTCCGGATTCCTCCTTACACTCAAACACGGCAATCTCATTCGCCGTCGCCCCGGAGCTGAGCAGGACATGATAATCCGCAAGCAAATCCACATTGATTCCATACAGCTCGGACATATAATCCCCGTCAATCTCCGTAAGAATATCATCTGTCATAACGGTCTCCGATAATTCACTCACAAGTCCTGCTATATCAATGACCGCCGCCTCCTGCCCGGAACCGCAGCCGGAAGCCCCTGCCAGTACCAGCGTCATACAGGCTGCCGTTAATAACTTCTTCTGTAACTTCATAATCATTCCTCTTTTCTGTTCTGCTTCCAAATGCCAAACGGATGCGCTCTGTCATAAGCTGCTGCCGCATCAAGCATTTCTTCCGTTAACAATGTATTTCGCAGTACTCACCTCCGTTTTCAACGTAGAATCTTCCCACCCCACAGCATATGATATTTTTCAGGAATATGCAAGTATTTTTATGAACCATTCCCCTGAAGCCGCCTTCTCCAAACAGTTCCGAAGGATAAGGAAACATCCGAAGAAATCACAACACCCAATACAGATCCGCAAGCAGCAGCCACATTGCCCGAAACAGCTGCATGACCTGCCAGCAGCCCATTCCCCTCAATCCGTATTCGGCAATCAGCTCATACTTCGCCTTCATGCTTCTTACATCCTCAAACCATACCTCATGCTCCGCTCCTGTCTCATCCGTGTAACGATACCAGGGAGTCTGAGCTGTCTCGTCAAACCGGATCGGTGCACCGTAGCGAATGGCCGTCTGAACCGCCTCCACATTCCCAACCGTCCGCGCCCGCGAGACTCCGCGTACATACGGAAGTGTCCAGTCATAGCCGTAATTGGGGATTCCAAGGGAAGTCCTGCCAGGCTCCAGAAAAGCCGCCGCATAATCCACGACCTTGCGTACCAGATTCACCGGTGCGACAGCTCTCGGCTCACTGTATGTATATCCCCATTCATACGTCATCAACAGCACGTGGTTTGCCGCCTGCCCAAGCCCCGCGTAATCCTGGCCCTCAGTCAGGCGTCCGGGCGGATCTTCAAAGGTTCTGGGCGCCAGATCCACCGACACCTCATACCCCAGACTGTTCATAGCCTCCGTCATCACCCTGACAAATTCCGTGAACGCGTCCCGATCCTCCGCATTAATATACTCAAAATCAATCGTAACTCCCTGATATCCCTTCTCCGGCATCAGGGCAGCAAGCGAATCAATCAGCACGGCAACCGCGCCCGGATCATTCACCAGGATACTGACCGGATAATTGTTAAACATTCCGTCCTCACCGAATGAAGTCAGGGTCAGGTAAGGCTTCGTTCCTGCCAGAAGAGCCGCCCGAACCATTCCGGCATCATCCGCCGCAGGAGGCACCAGCCTGCCCTCCGGAGTGAATCCATACGAGAATACGAACAGCTCCGTCAGATATGGCAGCGTCTGCTCCAGCACCCAGGAGCGAATGAACGGATACGCATAGCCGCCGGATACAATCTCCCTCTTACCGGCTGCAGCCCCCGTCTGCGGCGTCCCAATCAGCAGACTTTGTCCCACAGTCAAACGATACGGATACACCAGCTGATTATTGTAAATTACGGACGAGGCGGATACCCGGAACCGATCCGCTATGGCATCTACGGAATCGCCCGCTGTTACCACATAAATTTCCATAAGAAGATTCCCAAGATCATAAATCCCTACATTATATGAGAGTACTGTGCTATAATGTAACAAACAACCCATGTGAATGGGATTCAGGAGGTGCATCATGGATTTTTACGGATTTTATACCGGAGAGGAATTTGAAGCCTACACATATCTGGGGGCACATTTTGAAGGCGACGGCGTTGTATTCCGTACATTCGCTCCGAATGCTTTGAAGATTTCCGTGATAGGAGATTGCAACGAATGGCAGGAAACCCCCATGTACAAAGTGTATGACGGGAATTTCTGGGAATGCCGGATTCCCGGTGCCCAGCCGGGGATGAGATATAAGTACCGCATTTATTCAGAGAGCGGGACTTTCATGGATCATAGCGACCCCTATGCCTTTTACTCGGATATGCGGCCCGAGAGCTCTTCCATTCTGTACCGCCTGTCAGACTATGCCTTCCATGACAGTCCGTACCTCAAACAGCAGCGGCCGGAATCCGGCCCCATCAATCTGTATGAAATCCATGCCGGCTCCTGGAGGCGTCCGGCCGGGGACGGGAAGCCGTTCTATACCTACCGCGAACTGGCCGATCTGCTGATCCCGTATCTGACAGAGAATCATTATAATTTCGTGGAGTTCATGCCCCTGAATGAATACCCCTGCGACGAATCCTGGGGGTATCAGGCTACCGGCTTTTTCAGTCCCACCTCCAGATACGGAAGTCCGGATGATTTGCGTTATTTGATTGACCAATGCCATGCCGCGGGAATCGGCGTGATTCTGGATTTCGTATCGGTGCATTTCGCGGTCAATGATTACGCGCTTTACCAGTATGACGGCTCCTCGCTTTATGAGTACCCGCATAATGACGTCGGCATCAACGAGTGGGGAAGCTGCAACTTCATGCACTCAAGGGGAGAGACCCGGAGCTTCTTACAGTCCTCCGCCTATTACTGGCTGAAGGAGTTCCATTTTGACGGACTGCGGGTTGACGCTGTGAGCAATCTAATCTACTGGCAGGGAGACCCGGGCAGGGGTGAGAATCAGGCATCAATTCATTTCATCCGGAACATGAACGCCGGTCTGAAGCAGAGATGCCCGAACGCTCTCTTGATTGCCGAAGACTCGTCCGTATATCCGGGCGTTACCGCCCCTGTGGAAAGCGGCGGCCTGGGCTTTGACTACAAGTGGGATCTTGGCTGGATGAACGATACCCTGTCCTATCTGCAGGCCGATCCCGCGGGCCGGAGGCAGCAGCCCGGCAGGCTGGCCTTCTCCATGCATTATTTCTACAATGAACGATACATACTCCCTCTCTCCCACGATGAAGTAGTACATGGAAAGGCGTCCATCCTGCAGAAGATGAACGGCGACGACTATGAAGAGAAATTCGCGCAGGCCAGACTCTTATATCTGTATATGTTTACACACCCCGGGAAGAAATTAAATTTCATGGGGAACGAGCTCGGGATGTTCCGGGAATGGGACGAGAAGAGGGAGCTGGACTGGAATCTGCTGGAGTATCCGAAGCACCGCGCACTGTATGAATTCATCCGCAGACTGAACCGGATCTATCTTGATTATGGGGCTCTGTCCGGGAGGGACTATGATCCGGCCGGCTTCGAGTGGTTAGACTGCGGCAATTCGCCGTATGCCGTCTTTGCCTTCCTGAGAAAGTCAGATCGCCAGGAGATTCTTACCGTACTCAACTTTGACGATGTGGATCTTCGCGGCTATTCCGTCACATTGCCTGGCACCCGGCAGGCCGTCCTGCTGTTAGACAGCAGGGACGAAGGCCGGATCAGACCCGAAGGATCGGGGGAGGAGTACTCCTTCCAAGAGCATACTCTGACAACCACTCTGCCCCGTTATTCCGGACAAATGTTTCTCCTGTCATAGACAGATGTTATTCCTGTTATAGACAGATGTTTTTCCTGTCGTTGTGCTCACCCGACCTCCTCGAGATACCGCACGCCCCCGGCCTGGCTTAACAGCCGTACGATCTCGGCATGATCCGCCTTCTTCGCAAGGCGGATCGTAGCCAGGATCGCAGCTGCGCTCTCATTTGCGCCGACTGACTGAATCAACTCCAGATCCGTAATCTTCATATCCTGCTCCTTCACATACCGGATAAATTCACCGATATCCCGCACGCTGACAAATTCAATATAGAGGTTCACCGATCTGGCGGACTCCACAACGCGCAGATCCAGGCGGTATAACAACGCCATAACAAAATAGATCATCACACAACTAATAACCGCCGCCGTATAATACCCAGCGCCTATCGCAAGTCCCATACAGGCCGCTGCCCACAGTCCCGCCGCGGTTGTCAGTCCCTTAACCCGGTTCCTTACGGTCACAATAATCGTTCCCGCCCCAAGGAAGCCGATCCCGCTGATGACTTGAGCCCCAAGCCTTGCCGGATCCCCTGTTCCATAACGACGATAAAGGTATTCATTGGTAATCATAACAAGTGCCGCGCCCACACAGACCAGCATATACGTCCGCAATCCCGCGGGCCGGCTCTTGCGCCCCCTCTCAATTCCAAGCACCCCTCCGCAAATCAGCGCCAGAAACAGACGGAATGCCGCTCCTGCCACGTTCTCCTGTATCAGATATTCCATCATCGAAACCACACTCCCTGTCTATATTGCAAAAAGGCGTGTCCTCCGATCCCTTACGGATCTCGGACACGCCGCGCCGGAATGCTGTATCAAGGTCTGTCTATTCGTAATTCCTTGCAACCTGCTCAAAGAAAGACTGCGGATGGTCGCAGACCGGACACTTGGCGGGAGCCTGCCTGCCGACATGGATGTGGCCGCAGTTCCTGCACTTCCAGATAATATCCCCGTCCTTCGAGAATACAAGGCCGTTCTCCACATTCTCAAGAAGCTTCAGATACCTCTCCTCATGCTCCTTCTCGATTCTTCCGACTGCCTCGAACAGATACGCAATCCTATCAAAGCCCTCTTCCTTCGCCTCTTTTGCAAAGGTCGCATACATGTCTGTCCACTCATAATTCTCTCCTGCCGCCGCGTCTCTCAGATTCGTGGCGGTATCGGGCATTCCGTCATGAAGCAGCTTGAACCAGATCTTCGCATGCTCCTTCTCATTCTCCGCCGTCTCAAGGAACAGAGCCGCAATCTGCTCATACCCGTCCTTCTTCGCCTTGGAAGCATAATACGTATACTTGTTCCTTGCCTGAGATTCTCCCGCAAATGCCGCCATCAAATTCGCTTCCGTCTTCGTACCCTTCAAACTCTTCTCCATGTCTGTTCTCTCCTTCTCTTATTGTATTATCTTATGAGCCGTAACGCTCTCATCAACCGTTATACCGCTTCGAACATATCCTTTCCGACTCCGCAGATGGGGCAGACATAATCGTCCGGAAGCTCTTCGAACGGAACATCCCCGTCATATTCATAATGGCAGACCGTACAGACATACTTCTTCGGGGCCTCCGCCGCTTCCTCCTTCACGCTCTCCCCAACGCTGCCTCCGCTCTTAAGAATCCTGTAATCCGCATACGTCATCGGCTTCTCATCCGACAGATTCCCGGCATCCTCCACCATACAGACAAACAACAGGTGAGTCTCCAGATCGATGGTATTCTCCACTCTAAGGCTCATAACCGCTGTCATCGTATCCGTCAGATAAGGATTCCCGAACGCATCCGTACAGAAAGGATAATTCTCAAACTTGTCACAATCCCTCCCGCTCCTCATTCCGAAATCCTGGATCAGCGTCATCGGCGTCTTAAGAGACATCACCGAAATCGTCAGACTGCCCTTCTTCTCAATCAGAGATGCCGTATAATCTGACTTAAGCATCGTCACAATCATACGGGCCGGTTCCGCTGTCGCCTGCGCGGCGGTATTAATCACACACGCATTCTTTTTCCCCTCAAACTCGGTTCCCGCGATAAACAATCCGTAGCTCAACTTGAATAATGCTGAAAGTTCCATCTCCTATCCTGCCTCCTGTGCAACCTCTCAGTTCCCTCCGGAACCGGCTCTGTCATTTTCATTTCATTATATAATAACAGTAATCATTACTGATATTATATCCTGCCTCAACCGTCCTGTCAAGCTTTATTTTGAAAGAATACTTCCAAAATCCATCCTGTTCTATACCCTATCATTATAGCATATCCACCCGGCAAATATCCACACATTCCATCTTGCTTTTTCCATTCTGTCATGCTATACTATAGCACGTTGCAAAGCCCCAAAACCAAGGTCTATCCGGGCTTGCCGCCGATTCCCGGCGTTAAATGAATCGAGTGTTCGAGACCTTCCACTCGTAAAACAAAACTAAAGGAGAGTTGTTATGTCAAAAAAAGTTATGTTCCTCACCCAAGCTGCCGTTATCGCGGCCATTTACGTTGTCCTGATTATTGTGTTCGAGCCGATTTCGTTCGGCGAGATTCAGGTACGGGTCGCGGAAGCGCTGACCGTTCTTCCGTTCTTCACTCCCGCCGCAATTCCCGGCGTAACCATTGGATGCCTGATCGGTAATATGATCGGCGGCAGCATCATGGATATGATTTTCGGTACTCTTGCCACACTGATAGCCGCAGTCGCTTCCTACGCGCTTCGCAAGAACCGTTATCTCGTTCCCATTCCGCCCATTGTATCGAATATGCTGATTATTCCCTGGGTATTAAAATATGCCTATGAACTGCCGTTCTCCATTCCGTTCCTGATGCTTTCGGTCGGCATTGGAGAGGTAATTTCCTGCGGCGTGCTCGGTCTGGCGCTTTTAACCGCCCTGAAGGCCTGCCGCGGCATTAACTGGACCCCCTGGAAGGCAAACGCGGCCCGGTAGAGTCCAGGCACAGAACCGAATTCAATACGATCGGATACATAAGATACGAAAAAAGGATGCGTCATTCTTCCAGCCCGACGCATCCTTTTATGATTCTCAATCACCGGCTTCCTATGCCCGCTCCGACATCAAACCGTGTATGAAAAAGTTGGCAGCCCCCTCGGGGAGCAGCGACATCTGAAGCATGAATTCGAACTCGGTCTTAATTCCCAGTTCCCTCCCCGCATCCTTCAGTCTTGCCACCGACAAAATTCCCTTATTCAGCAGGTCAAAATGCATCTTTGCAAGGCGCTCCGAGGTCGTCGGATATCCCATTCTGGTCACTGCGTAATACAAATCCGCAAACCCTTTCTCAGGACAGGCGATCCCGAATTCCCCGAATCCCATATTGGTCCCTCTCATCAGGAGAACCTTCTTCCCGTCCGGGCCGTCTCCGTCAAGCACCTTCTCCTTATCGTTATGGTATACCCGATATCCCCTTTCTGACAGGAACTGAATCACCTCAAACACATTCCCGCCCTCCGTTACCAGAATCACCGGATACTCCGCAGGAGGCTCATCCTCCGCTGTCATCAGTCCGTCCCAGCCGGACAGGTAGAACTCCATGCCGCTGTCCGTCATCCGATCATAGATCTCTCTCGAATCCTTCTGCATATGCTCAAGATACCCTGCATTATCGTGCTCATAAAACCCATACACCCCATGCCGGATATTCCTGAGATAATTCTTCTGCACCAACACATGCAGATACCAGGACAAGGTACTTTTATTCATCTTTGATACTGCTTTATACGCTTCCTGCGTTGTGAACTCCGGCTGCGCCCGGAAGCTCTCCTTCAACATATCATAAACACGCTTCATTGCCGAATCATCTGCGATCTTAGCCACTTCCTCATCCCCATTCGTATTCATTTTCTTCACGAAAACGCAAATCGATATCCCTTTTTCTGCGTTTTCATGAATTCTTATTCGTGCATTGATTAGGAATTATTCATAACTATAAGTATACAATAATTCAGCCGTCTTCGCAACGTGAAAAATTATAAAAATGGAAATTATTTTCCGCAGACCGGGATTCGGATTACAAAGCGCAGTTATTCACCGTTCTCGGGAAGGGAACCACATCGCGGATATTCCCCATTCCGGTCAAATACATAATGCAGCGTTCAAAGCCCAGACCGAACCCCGCGTGTCTTGCGGAACCGTATTTCCTCAGATCCAGATAGAACGCATAGTCCTCTTCCTTCAGGCCAAGCTCCTGCATACGCTTTGCAAGCTTCTCATAATTATCCTCTCTCTGGCTTCCGCCGATAATTTCTCCGATTCCCGGAACCAGAAGGTCCATGGCCGCCACCGTCTTATTATCTTCATTCAGCTTCATATAGAACGCCTTAATCTCCTTCGGATAATCCGTTACGAATACCGGTCTCTTAAAAATCTCCTCCGTCAGATAGCGCTCATGCTCCGTCTGCAGATCACAGCCCCAGGACACTTTATAATCAAACTGATCGTTATGCTTCATCAGCAGCTCAACCGCTTCGGTATACGTGACATGCGCGAATTCCGACTCCGCCACATGCCTAAGGCGCTCAATCAGCCCCTTGTCCACGAAGGAGTTAAAGAAATTCATCTCCTCCGGAGCGTTCTCCAGCACATAATGAATAATATACTTCAGCATACTCTCCGCAAGCATCATATCATCCTTCAAATCCGCGAACGCAATCTCAGGCTCGATCATCCAGAACTCCGCCGCATGGCGGGTCGTATTGGAATTCTCCGCGCGGAACGTAGGACCGAAGGTATAGATATTCCGGAATGCCATCGCGAAGGTCTCCCCGTTGAGCTGGCCGCTCACCGTCAGATTCGTGGGCTTGCCGAAGAAGTCCTTCGTATAATCCACCGTCCCGTCCGCCTTCTTCGGAACCTGGTTCAGGTCAAGAGTTGTAACCTGGAACATCTCTCCCGCGCCCTCACAGTCGCTTCCCGTAATCAGGGGCGTATGAACATAGACGAAATCCCTCTCCTGGAAGAACTTATGAATCGCATACGCAATCAGCGAACGGACGCGGAACACAGCCTGGAAGGTATTCGTCCTGGCCCTTAAGTGCGTAATGGTTCTAAGATATTCCAGGGTATGTCTCTTCTTCTGCAGCGGATAATCCGGCGTAGAGCTTCCCTCTACCACAATCGAATCCGCCTGAATCTCGAACGGCTGCCTGGCCTGCGGAGTCGCTACCAGCACACCCTCAACGATCAGCGCGGTTCCCACGTTGCACTTCGAAATCTCCACGAAATTCTCAAGCCTGTCCCCATACACAATCTGAAGAGGCTCAAAGAAGGTTCCGTCCGCAAGTACGATAAATCCGAAGGTCTTGGAATCCCTTACGCTTCTGACCCATCCTCCTACCCGGATCTTCTGTCCGAGATACGCCTCTCTATCACGATATAACTCCCGTATTGTTGTCAAATCCATGGCTTAAACTCCTTTGTCTTTGCTTTTTCTTCCCATTATAGCATAGTTCCCGGCATAAGAAAAGGGTATCTATTTCTCTTTGACATCGCCCACTCTATATGATAGAATAAAATCAAATTCTCAACAAATATGACAACTAAGATACTCAGGAGGTTATTGTTATGGTTATCACAATTTGTATCGGCAGTTCCTGCCACTTAAAGGGCTCCCGCGAAATCATTCAGATCCTGGAGCGCCTGATTTCATTACATAATGTTAAGGATAAGGTCGAGCTGAGCGGCTCCTTCTGCATGGGTGAATGTACGAAAGGAGTCTGCGTCAAGTTAGACGGAGAATTGTTCTCGTTACAGCCCGCAACTACGGAGAAATTTTTCAATGAAGAGGTGCTTAGGAGGCTCGCCTGATGAATGTAATCGGTTTTAAGGAAGCGAAATGCAAGAACTGTTACAAATGTGTCCGTGTCTGTGATGTGAAGGCTATTACCGTCCAAAATGAACAGGCGCAGATTATGAATGACAAGTGTATCCTCTGCGGACATTGTCTGGACGCATGTCCCCAGAATGCCAAGACCTTTATCAGCGATCTGGATCGTGTAAAGGGATATCTTCGTTCCGGTATTCCGACCATTGTATCCATCGCTCCTGCGTATCTTGGCGTCATGAAGTACAAGACCCCCGGCCAGGTCATAACAGCCCTCCTGAAGCTTGGGTTCAAGGAAGTCCGTGAAACGGCTGAGGGCGCCGCTTATGTTACGAATGAATATGAGAAGCTGCTGATGCAGGGAAGCATGGAGAATATCATTACAACCTGCTGCCCCAGCGTAAATGATTTGATTGAGATCTACTATCCGTCCCTTACCAAGTATATGGCGCCTGTCGTATCTCCCATGATCGCACACGGGAAGCTGATCCGCGCCATGTATGGCCAGAATGTGAAGGTTGTATTCCTCGGCCCGTGTATCGCCAAGAAGCGGGAGGCCGAAGGAGATGAGCGGACCAAGGGATATATTGATGCCGTAATTAACTTCAAGGAACTCGAGCAGTGGCTCAAGGAAGAGCGTATCGATCTGTTCAGCCTTCCCGATACGCCTCCCCAGAATCCCAGCCCGGAGGTGAACCGCCTCTATCCGATCAGCAGCGGCGTGCTCTCCTCGGTTGTCGCAACGAAGCCGGCCGCGGATCATTACCGCAAGTTCTATGTCCACGGGATCCATAACTGTATCGAGCTGTTCGAGAGCATGACACGCGGCGAGGTTTCCGGCTGCTTCATTGAAGCCAACATCTGTAACGGCGGATGCATCAAGGGCCCGGCCATTGACCGTGACACCATCTCCCGCTTCAAGGTGAAGCTGGACATGGAGGAGTCAATTCCGAAGAAGCCGGTGGAGAAAGAGACCTTCTTCCGTGATTTTTCCGGACTGTCCTTCGCTAAGGCATTCGGAGATCGCTCTCCGAAGGATCCCATGCCTACAGAAGAGGAGATCAACGAGATCCTGCGCAAGACAGGCAAGCTCAATCCGAAGGATCTGCTCAACTGCGGCGCATGCGGGTACCCGAGCTGCCGCGACAAGGCGATCGCGGTCTATCAGGGTAAGGCTGAGCTGAATATGTGCCTGCCCTATATGCACGAACGCGCTCAGTCCATGTCGAACGTTGTACTTGACACAACGCCGAATATCATCATAATTGTAGATGCCGACATGAAGATACAGGAATTCTCCAAGGCAGCGGAGCATTATTTCCACATATCCAGAGCGGATGCCAGAGAGATGTACCTGTATGAGATTATTGATCATACGGATTTCATGGATGTGCTCGACACACATGAGAACATTCTTGGCAAGCGTGTGATCTATGAGGATATCGGCCTTGCCACATTGCAGAATATCGTATATATCGAAGAACAGAACTGCGTTCTTGGAATCTTCCAGGATGTCTCTCAGGAGGAGGAGCAGAAGAAGCAGGCCTATAAGGTTAAGATGGAGACCATAGAAATGGCCCAGAAGGTAATTGACAAGCAGATGATGGTTGCCCAGGAGATCGCGGGACTGCTTGGCGAGACGACCGCAGAGACGAAGGTGACGCTCACAAAGCTGCGCGATACCATCCTCTATGACGGCGGGGAAGCGCCCGCTTCCAGATAGGAGGCCAGGATGAATATCAGTGTTGACGCTTCTTACAAAAGTCTGAACAAGCATCATGAGGAGCTGTGCGGAGACAAGGTTGAGATCTTAAAGACCCCCGATTCCAGTATCATCATCCTTGCCGATGGTATGGGAAGCGGAGTCAAGGCCAATATCCTTGCGACGCTCACCTCCAAGATCCTCGGAACCATGTTCCTGAACGGAGCTCCGATTGAGGAGTGCGTGGAGACCATTGTCAAGACGCTTCCTGTCTGCCAGGTCAGACAGGTTGCCTATTCCACCTTCAGCATTCTTCAACTCTTTAAGAACGGGGATGCCTACCTGGTCGAATTCGACAACCCCAGCTGCGTATTTATCCGCGGCGGCAGACTTCAGGAGATTCCCTACCAGGAGAAGATCATTGAAGGGAAGAAGATTAAGGAATGCCGGTTTCGTGTGGGGCTGAATGACTGCTTCATCCTGATGAGCGACGGAGTCATCTATGCCGGCGTCGGCCAGGTGCTTAACTTCGGCTGGACCTGGAACAGTATGGCGGAATACGCAGTCAAGGCAACCCGGACGACCCTCTCCGCATCCCGTCTTGCGGCTATCTTAAGCAAGGCCTGTGATGATTTGTATATGCAGAGCCCGGGTGATGATACGACGGTAGCCGTTGCCAGGATCATCAACGCCAAGCCGGTCAATATCTTCACCGGTCCTCCCATGAACAAAGAAGACGACGCGAAGGTCATCCACGAGTTCATGCGCGGGCCCGCGAAGCGGATCGTCAGCGGCGGAACCTCGGCCAATATTGTGTCCAGGATTCTGCATAAGCAGATTAAGACCTCCCTGAACTATACGGATCCGGTACTGCCGCCGATTGCAACGATAGACGGCATTGACCTTGTAACAGAAGGTGTTCTTACTCTTACCCGCGCGCTTCAGTTAATGAAACAGTACGTGGAGGAGGATGTTGACGAAGCATTCTTTTTTGAGCTTGACAAGGACAACGGCGGCTCCAAAATCGCCAAAATGATTATCGAGGACTGTACCGAGCTGCATTTCTTTGTCGGCAAGGCAATCAACGCGGCCCATCAGAATCCGGGGCTCCCCTTCGATCTGAGCATCCGCATGAACCTTGTTGCTCAAATGGTGGATTACGCCAAAAAGATGGGGAAGGATGTTACGGTACAATATTATTAACAGAAGGAGGACATACATATGTTACAGGGTAGTTCCGATATCAATACAATTAAACATGAAGTGTTATTTGAAGTAGCTAAGCTTGCCTTCTGCGGCGAGCTTGCTCAGAAGGAGGATCAGATCCCCTATGAACTGATTCCCGGACCTCAGGCGAATTTCCGCTGCTGCATCTATAAGGAGCGCGAGATTATCCGCCAGAGAATCCGCCTTGCAAAGGGTATGCCCCCGTCCGCTAATCACCAGCACAACAGGAACATTGTGCAGGTGATTAACTCCGCCTGTGAGGGCTGTCCGATTACCCGTTTCGTCGTAACGGACAACTGCCAGAAGTGTATGGGCAAGAAGTGCCAGCAGGCCTGTAATTTCCAGGCCATCTCCATGCTGCGCGATCGCGCCTATATCGATCCGTCCAAGTGTAAGGAATGCGGCAAGTGCTCTCAGGCCTGCCCTTACAATGCAATCGCGGATCTGATGCGCCCCTGCAAGCGCAGCTGCCCGGTTGACGCGATCTCCATGGACGAGAACGGCATTGTTGTCATCGATGAAGAGCGCTGCATTAACTGCGGATCCTGCATCAAGGACTGCCCGTTCGGTGCGATTTCCGATCGTTCCTTCATGGTGGATGTGATCAACCTGCTCCGCGGCGGCGCCGAAGTCTACGCCATGGTTGCACCCGCAATCGAAGGTCAGTTCGGTCCTCAGGTTTCCATCGGCATTCTGGCCGACGCGATCAAGCAGATCGGCTTCACCGGAATGTATGAGGTGTCCTTAGGCGCAGACCTGGTATCTGCCTCAGAGTCCCAGGAATGGGCGGAAGCATACCAGGAGGGCAAGAAGATGACCACCTCGTGCTGTCCGGCATTTGTCAACATGATTAAGAAGCATTTCCCGACTCTGCTTGACAATATGTCCACCACCGTATCCCCGATGGCGGCGACGGCCAAGCTTGTCCGGGCTATGCATCCGGGCGCGATTACTGTATTCATCGGACCGTGCATCGCCAAGAAGGGCGAGGTCCTGGACAATATCACCCAGGGCACCGCGGATTACGCCTTGACCTTTGATGAGCTCAACGCGATGTTCCGTGCCAAGGAAATCAATCTCTCTTCGTTCGGCGGCCATATGCAGCAGGGCAGCGTGTACGGCAAGAACTTCGCCGTTGCGGGCGGCGTTACAGCCTCTGTGATTCAGGCAATGGAGGAGAAGGGAATCGACACGAAGAAGATCAACGTCATGGGCTGCAACGGCGCCGCAGAGTGCAAGAAGGCGCTGATGATGCTGAAGGTCAACAAGCTCCCTGCCGACTTCATCGAAGGTATGGCCTGCGTGGGCGGCTGCGTGAACGGACCGGGCAGCGTACTGACCGGACGTCCGGCACAGCAGAATCGAGCCAAGCAGATTGCCACAGCCGATAAGCGGGAGATTTACGAGAATCTGAAGTCTTACGAAGAGTATCCGGTTGAGATGCACAGGAAGTAAATCAGATGCCTTATTGAGAAAAGCCATGCAGCCCGGGATGAAGGCTGCATGGCTTTTCTCTATGGATATGGATAGTAAAAGACTTGATGGCGTGTATTATACCACAAAATCCGCCCGTTGTCTTAGGTTTTCAGTAAATGACGGATTTCATGCACTGAACGCTGCCGTCATGGAAAGGAGGCTCCTATGCGCAATTTTACCATTCGACTCGCGGAACCGTCGGATGTCGGTTCCATCTACACCATCATGAATACAGCCCGCAGCTCCATGAAGGAGCCCGAGCTGTATGTTCCGGATACCCCCGAGTTCATCAGCCGCCATATTCAGGACTGCGGTTTCACGTTGATTGCCCTGTACGGCGCTCTCCCCGCCGGCTTTCTGATTGTACGGATTCCCGGCGAAGAGCGTGACAATCTTGGATACGATCTCGGATTCTCCAGGCAGGAACTCCCGCTTGCCGCGCACATGGAGTCCGCTGCCGTCCTGCCGGAATACCAGGGAAACCGCCTGCAGAGGAGACTGATCTCCTCCGCTGAGGCAATCTTGGCAACCCGCGGCTACCGGTACGCCCTCGCGACCGTTTCCCCGAAGAACTTCTACAGCCTCCGCAATATGCTCTCCTGCGGCTACCGGATTGCGAAAACCACGCTCAAATACGGCGGGCTTGAGCGGCATATTCTGCTGAAGTCTCTTGGTCAGACCGCCTAGCCCCTGCCCCAGACCTCAATCTGTGTCAGAGCCGGGAAGGGCGACGGATCATCCCCTTTGATCAGCTCATCGAGCGTCAGCCATTCGATGTTCTTGACGGGAAATACAATTTCCTGGGGCTGATCCGTCTTCTGAAGCGGCATCACAAGGCTGCTGCCGTCCGAGAACCGGAAGGTTCCCGATGTCCAGTAATTATCATGCGGGAAGTCTGCTCTGGTGTACAGCACAATGCGATCGATCTGTACGGATCTGCCGAATTCAATCCGAATCATCGCATCGTCCCTTCGGTTGATTCCCCAGGACGAATACGGCCAAGGCCCATGGGAATGATTCTCCGAAATGCCGTCGATTGCATTTCGCGCCGCAAATACGGCCTCTCCCCGCGTCTCAACATTCGCGCAGGCATGCGGATAGCAGCCGCAATTCTCATGCTGATCCGCCTCATTCCTGGCGAGGTTGCGGTACGCGTCCCTCTCCTCCTCCCGCATCATGCGCACTCCCAGCAGATGCGTCTCGCCGGCAAAGGCCCTGGGTGAATAAGAGGTTCTCTTCTCCCCGAACGGAATCCGGAAGACGTATTCCGGCTCCGTCAAATAGCAAAATGCCTCATTGATCGCGTCATCGATCCGCAGATAGACCCGAACTTTGGTCTGCTCCGTTCTTACAACAATCTCATCCCCCTCCTTGTAGGCGGCGGGATATACCAGAGTCAGGGCATTCACTCCCGAGTGCTCTGCCAGGATCTCTCCGCTCTGATTTCTAATCAGAATCGTCAGTCTGTTGTCCATGCAATCCTCCATTCCGCGCGTCCCCCTCGCGCATCTAACCTGTTCTGCCCGTATCGGCTGATAAATCCAGTATAGCCGCCATGACCCGCGAATTCAATTCTTTCGCCAAGCTGCGCAGGATATGCAAGTTTCTCTGTAAGATTTGCCATATTTTCTTCCCATAAAGCAGCCTTTCCTGTCTTGTATCGAAGCCAAATCTCCCGAAGAAAAACTGCAAAGATCTTATTGCAAATCCCAGATTGACGCGCTATAATGGACTGGATTCGCCAAATTCTATAAAAAGGAGAAAACCCATCCCAAATATGAGGATGGCGAAAGGAATACGATGAATAACTTACCTACCATACAGGATCAAATCAGCGGACAGCGGCAATATGACTTTGTCGCAAAATTCAATTATATCCGCGAGGCCGGAACGGACGCGGAACACAGAGCGGCAGATACCATCTGCCAGGAGCTTGCGGCCATGGGCCTGCAGGGCCGGCTGGAGCCCTTTACCTTCCCCGTTCCCGTGATACAGACCGCCTCTTTCACCGTCACAGCCCCCTATCAGAAGGAATATGCCGCCACGGGATGCGGCTTCTGTGAGAACACGCCCGAGGAGGGAATCGAGGCAGATTTTCTCTATGTGGAGAACGCGGATGCTATCAGCCTGCGCGAGGCACAGGGCAAGATTATCATGCTGAACGGCCCCGTGCGCGGGCCGCAGTACCAGCGCCTTCGCAGCTCGGGCGCTCTTGGATTCCTCTGTGTCGGCGGCACTCCGCTTGATGCCGGAGAGAAGCGGATCCCGGCCCCCGTCTGCCTGCCGAACCGGCCCGAGACTCCCTGCATGCCGGGAGCCTCCATCCACTATCTGGATGCCGTCGAATTGATTGCACAGGGCGCCTCCCGCGCCCGGCTGACGGTGCTGCAGAGCCATGACGTACATACCTCCGGGAATGTCGCAGTCCGGATTGAGGGAAGGGATAAGAAGGATGAGATCCTGACGGTCACGGCTCACTACGATTCGGTCCCGGCCGGCCCTGGCGCGTATGACAATATGGCGGGCTGCGCGATTGTCATGGAGCTCTGCCGCTATTTTCAGGCCAATCCGCCGCGCCGCACCATGGAATTCATCTGGTTCGGCGGGGAGGAGAAGGGAATGCTCGGAAGCGCGGCCTATGTGAAGGCGCACGAGGACGAACTCTCCCGCCACCGCTTCAATATGAACATTGATCTGGCCGGACAGGCCATCGGGGGCAATGTCATCGGCGCAACCACTCCCGCCTCTGCCTGCGCGCTGCTCGAAGAGCTCGGGGCGAAGTCCGGAATCGGCATGTCCGTCCGGCACAATGTCTGGATCAGCGCAACCAACACCTTCGCCTGGATGGGGATCCCTGCCATAACCCTGAACCGCGACGGCTTCGGAATGCACACGGAACACGACACCATTGACCTGATCTCTCCCTGGTCCCTGAAGCGCAGCGCTGTTCTGCTTGGCACTATTGCAGAGGCTCTGTCGGAGTCAGAGGAATTTCCGATCGGAAGGGATATTCCGGAGGAATTCCTGAAGAAGCTGGATCTGCAGTTTGAACGATTTGAATAAGACTTCACAGGATCCAGCCGACAAAACAGCCCGGAGCCGCATCCGTCCTTCCGATGCGGCCCCGGGCCGTATTATTGATATCGTCTATACCAGAAACAACGACAACACCACCGTCAGAATCCCCGAGACCCCAATCGCGATCCCGCTCATGGCGCCTTCCACCTCTCCGATCTCCACCGCCTTGGTCGTACCGACCGCGTGGCTGCAGGTTCCGATTGCGATCCCTGCGGCAATTCGGTTCTGAATTCGGAAGATCTTCATCAGATATGGACACACAATAGAGCCCATAATCCCTGTCACAATAACGACAGCAACCGTTACAGAAGGAATCCCTCCTAACTGCTCGCTGATTCCGATCGCAATCGGCGTCGTCACGGACTTGGGGATCATGGACGCTTGGAGATCCTCCTCCAGCCCGAACAGCTCGCTCAGAAGCCATGCGCTCGCCATAGAGGTGATGCTGCCCGCAAGACAGCCGCACAGAACGGGAATGAAATACTTCTTCAGCAGAGCGAACTGCCGGTATATAGAATACGCCAGAACCGCCGTCGCGGGCCCTAAGAACACGGAAATCATATCTCCTCCCTCTTCATATGCCTCAAGAGGAATCCCGAACAGCTGCAAAATTACAATACAGAACACAATCGCAAGCAGCAGCGGATTCAACACCGAAAGCTTCAGCCTGGAGCCAATCCACTTCGCAAACAGGAAGGTCAGAAGGCTTAGCACCAGTCCAAACAGCGGACTGTACAACAGCTCGCTCATTTGTCCTTCCTCCTCTCCTGCAGCCAGATCACGCCCTTCACCGTGTAGGCAGCCGCCAGGAAGGTCAGGATCAGAGTCAGGAAGCTGACCAGCAGAAGAATGAGAATCTTCCCCTGTACCAGCTCGTATTGTTCCACAATAGCCACCCCCGCCGGAATAAAGAAGAACGCCATATTCTGAATCAGGTATTCCGACACCTCTTTGATATGCTCCATCTTAAGGATTCCGGCGATCAGCAGCACAAGCAGCAGAAACATGCTGATCACACTTGAGGGAAAAGAAATCGGAAGAATCTGCGCAATCCCTTCTCCTACCAGACAAATCCCAAGAATAATACTTAATTGCTTCAAAAGCTTCATGATGCCCTCCGTTCCGCTATCCGCCCGCCGCCCCTCTCAGGATGACCGTTATACCCGCGCATTTCCGGGCAGCTCGGAATAATAAAAATCCATATCATAACGATCAATCAGCATTCTGCAGAACGCGCGGGCCTTCTGGGGATCTCCGAAGATTCTTGCCTGATTGATATCCTGCGTCAGTCCGGGCTGCTCCCCGCCCTGAATGATCTGCTTCTTGCCGGTAAAAAACAGAGTGCCCCCCAAAATATCCACTTTAATTACATACATACGTCCGTCTCCATTCCTACAGCCCGGCGCCCCGTTTATACGCCCACAGCCGTCATATGTTACATTCTTATATCCTGATTATACTCAAAATCTGACTGATTTCAAGGACAATCGGATCATTTGCGGTTATTCCGAAGAATGGATTTAAAAATGTCCATCCGACAGCATGGTCAGAACGGACCGGATGCTCCGTTCCTGCACATACAGCGTATGGACCGGCTCCTGAATCTGTTCCAGATAATGGGCATCCGAATTCGTAATAATCCCGCATCCGTTCAGATACGGGTGCTCCCTGCGGAGCCGGTGAAGATTCGACAGGTTCTTCAGCTCCGCGCAGGTAAACCTGGAATCCGGCGGAATGAACCCAAGATTCGCAATCAGACTGTTCGCATTTTTATCGATATGGGCAGGAATCATCACTCCCCCGTACTCTTTTGTCCGATCCCAGACCTCGTCGAACATGATGTCCGTCGCGTTAATCAGCAGGTACGGCTCGGTTCCGATGATCCGATCCTGTTCGTTATACAACAGCTGCTCTCCAAATATCTTCGGATGATTCTCCACCTTCTGAAGCCTGTGATAGACCATGGCATCAAAATCCAGTGCCGACTTCAGATCCGGGAACAGGCAGACAACATGAACCTCCTCCTGTGTCGTCAGCTCCATCCCCGGAATAACCATAACGCCGTACTCCTCTCCCACGGCCATCGCCGCGGCGCAGTTACGACAGCTGTTATGATCCGTCAGGGCGATCACATCAAGCCCCTTCACCGCGGCCATTCCGGCAATATTGGCCGGCGTCATATCCGAATCCCCGCACGGGGACAGGCAGGAATGGATATGCAGGTCATAGGTCAGGCTAGGCATTCATCTCCCGGTATACCGCAAGCGCGGCTTCAAAGACGGGCTGATCCGTGGCCAGCACCGTAATCCCCTGCTGCGCAGCCTTCGCTTTCCCCATATCGTCGAACGCGGCTCCCTCCGCAAGTATAATGCAGGCCGCGTCCGTCAGAGACGCAACCGCGAGCGAATTCACATTCGCCATCACCGTGACCCAAGCCGATCCCGCGGGCGCCCTGCCCATCGCCACGCTCAGCAGATCGCAGCAATACGGGGCCGAAATCTCCCGGTCCGGATCGTCCCCTAAGTTCACCAGCTGAAAGATTCCTTTCTCTGTAAGCTCCTTTACCGTCAAACTCCTTACACCTCCCTGAATGATGATCTCCCGGTATTCTAACTCTTCTTTCTCCCGGTATCCAGCAACGAAATCTCATCCGATATTCTGTGGATATATTCTCTCAGAATATGAATGCAGTCCCTCTCATTCGCCACGCCGCGCACAATATCCTCTGCCAGCGCCCGGCAGGACGGCGCTCCGCACGAACCGCAGTCCAGCCCCGGGAACTTCTTGCAGAGCTCATCCACCTGATTCATCATGACAATGCTCTCCTTCAGGTTCTCGCCCAGCTTGAAGACCGGAACATATTCAACGCCCTCCGTCCAGTATCCGTTCACCTCGCCGACAGACGCCAGATGATTGCAGGCAACCGGCATATATTTGCGCAGGCGCTTCAGCTTCACCTTCGCCACATACGGGTTCTCCACCGTAAGCACTCCGCCGACACAGCCTCCGGAGCAGGCGTTCAGCTCAATGAATTCCAGCTTCGCGAACTTCTGATCCTCCAGATCCTCCAGAACCCGGATCACATTCTCGATTCCGTCCGCCGCAAGATAGCTGTCCGTGAGCAGTCCTCCCGCCTCTCCTCCGGAACCGCCCCAGCTGATTCCGATCTTGCCGGAGATCGCAAGGTTCTCCGGTTCCGCCGCGGCTTCCTTCATCAGCGGCAGGAGCTTCGGATAGACATCCTTAATTGCCAGCACCGCATCCACCTCGGAATGCGCGATTCCAAGCGGAGTCTTCACGGCAGTTACTTTGGCAGGACAGGGTGAGATGAAGATAATTCCAATCTCCTCCGGCTTAAGCCCCGTCTCCTCCACCGCCTTCTTTCTCGCAATCCCGGCCGCCAGATCAATCGGCGCCTGCACGGGGAGCAGATGTTCAATCAGATTCGGAAAGCGGACCCGGATCAGGCGTACCACGGACGGACAGGCCGTGCTGATGAACGGCCATCCCTCCTTATGCCTGCTGACGTAATCGCGCGAAATCTCCGATACCAGCTCCGCCGCCCCGCTCACCTCGTATACATCATGGAAGCCCATCTTCTTAAGAGCCGTCAGTACAATATTCACATCGTCGAGATTATTAAACTGTCCGTATAGAGACGGCGCGGGAAGAGCGACCGTATATTTGTAATTCTTCATGACATCAAGAGTATCATACGCGGCAAGCTTGGCATGATGCGGACAGATCCGGATACACTCTCCGCAGTCGATGCAGAACTCCTTCGTAATAACAGCCTTGCCGCCCCTTACGCGGATTGCCTGCGTCGGACAGCGCTTAATGCAGTTAATACATCCCTTGCACAGCGATTCATCCAGATGAACCGAAGTATAGAATTTCCCCTTCTCCATTGCCGTCACCT
>CALWGS010000095.1 GCA_944380155.1 uncultured Lachnospiraceae bacterium | reverse complement strand
ACCTGACCGGGGATCTCCTCTTTCCCGGACCAATCCTGAGATTGCCCGAATAAAACTTCCGGCTGCCAGATCAGAAAACCGCCGCAGAGGCCCCTCCTTCGCGGCGGTTTCCGGTTTTTCTTATCGTTGATGTCTCATTCTCTGTCTTGCTCCCCTGGCATCATGTTCATAATACTCCTGCTTATCCTCGTACATCCTCCGTTCGGCCTCCTTAATCAGCTCTGTTGTCAGGAAATCCCCGGTCCTGCGGGAAATGCCGACGGAAATGTGGATTTGTCTTGCGTTCATATCATCCACCATCTCCCCGCAGATTTTCTCCGCCTCACCCTCCCTGACATCCGGCAGGAACACAACGAACTCATCCCCGCCGATCCGGTAGGTATACCGTTCGCCGAACCTGGTCCGAAGCTGAGCTGCAACCGTCCGGAGCATATGATCCCCTGCCTCATGCCCCTTCGTATTATTCAGCTCATGCAGCCCGTTCACGTCGATGTAGACACAGGTCAGCGAATGGTGCACCACCCGCGAAATCTTCTTCAAATCCAGCTCATAGCGGTTCCGGTTCTTTAACTCTGTCAGACTGTCCTTCTCACTCTGCTCCTTCAACGTGTTATACAACAGCAGATTATGACAAAACATACGGAAGCTGAAGCTGACGCTCTTGAGCGCAAACGCGCTCAGCCTGCAGTTATCCTGATTACAGGACAACAGGATCCCGCATAAGGTCCCGTCCATATCCCGCACCGGAATGGCGAACAGATTTTGGATTCCCGCCGCCTGTACATCGGGGAGGACAGCCTTCAGCTCATTCGGACTCTTCGCCTCGAATTCAGCGTAGCCCCGCGAAAAATACCCTCTCAGCGCGCGGACCAGCCGTCCGCTTGTCCAGTCCGATGCCCGCGGGATTTCCCCGCTCTCCCTCCACAGATACAGCACATCGTCCTTCCCTCCCTTCAGCCAGAAGGCAACCACCTGAGCCGAGATGATATATCCAATCTTCTCCAATGCCTGATTCAGATTCTCCTTCTTCTCGTGGGCATTAAACAGCAGCTTCTCAATGTCGTAAATATAATGCACCGAATCCAGCTGATTCTGCTTCTCCTTCGCCTCATGCCGGCTGTTGCGCAGAATCCAAAGAAAATACACAAAGAAGCTCACAATCTCAAAAATCACGAAATACAAAAAGACGCTCCGGATCTCCCTGACACTGGCAAATACCACTTCCTCCGGCACCGATATCGCAATGCACCACTCATTAATATCCAGCGGCTCATAATAGAAATAAAGGTATTCCCCCGTTGTCTCCGACACAAACACCACATAATTGCTCTCCCTGCTGCTCACTCCCTGCTTCAGCTGCTCGTGATCATAACCGGAGGCCATATCCCTCTCCCCCATCTCCCATATATTTCCAAGTTCCAGATGCCAGGTATCCACCAGGAATTCACCGCTGCTTCCGTCAATAATATAGAGCGCCCCATCTCCGCCGTATGCCGAATCCCTCATGAACTCGGACAGAGCAGCCAAATCAATATCACAAATCAGAATCCCCCTGATCTCTTCCCGATCCAGAATCGGCATATAACTGCGAAGCACGGGCTCTCCCTCACCATTCTCCTCCCGATCCGAAATATGAGCCCCAAGAGCCGCGGCCTGCTCGAACGATACCCCGTTTGACGCCCCGTCCCGCCTGCCTTCCGCCGACAGAAGAGTCTCATCCGGAAGCAGAATTGACAGACTGGCAACTCCCTGACTCATCGTACTGGAGGACAGCTGTTCCCACAGCGCCGGATCGCCCAGATCTTCATACTTCGCCGCCAGCGCAGCCATCATGCTCATCTTCTCCGTATCCCCCTGCGCATTCCGCTCAAAACTCCGCGCCAGGCTGCCCGTCTCCTCATACAGCCGTTCGAAGCACTCCTCCTCCTCAATCCGCGCAATCCATTGAATCACCAGAAGGGACGCCGTCATAATCAAAAGAATCAGAGTCACCGTTACCGCAAGCGAGTGAATCCCATATCGATTTCTGTCCTGCCTTTTCCTGCCCTGTTCCATCCTGTTCTGTATCTTCCTGTCCCATCTCTTCCCGTTCCATGTCTTCCAGCTTTGCGTTTCCCCGTTCCACAACTTCCCGTTTCGTATCTTCCTGTTTTGTGTCTTCCCGCTTTGTATCTCCATGCCTGATGTATCCTCTCTATCCTTTCTTCGGCAAACTCAGCTCAAAACAAAATGATTACTTTTCAGTATAGACTTTCCGTAAACAAAAGTCAACATTATGGATCCACCGACACTCCATGAAAAACCGGATATCAAACAGCTGAAAAGAGAATCACTGAAACAAAAAATGTAAGAAACAAAAATATAAGAAACAAAAATATAAGAAACAAAAAACGGGACATCATCCTTCGATGACATCCCGACAGCAGCTCTATCCCATGGACAGCCAACAGACTATTTCTCCATCCTCGATTCCTTCGCAATCGTCTGGCTGCCTGTAGACCAGACGTGCTGCTCCTTCGCGGCCGCGGGCGTATTCTGCGCCATTACGCCCACCAGCTTATGAGGAACATACTTCTCC
>CALWGS010000094.1 GCA_944380155.1 uncultured Lachnospiraceae bacterium | reverse complement strand
GATCTTCAGGAAGGCCTCCCGGTAGCGCAGAGCTTCTTCGAGGTATTCACACAGAATCCCGCTTGTAATATCCACGAAGTCCTTGTCGCGAAGTGTGGACAGGATGGCGAGCTTATCCTGCATGGAGAAGGCTTCTGCCGCAAGGAAGGACTCGATCTCCGTATGGTTGCCCTTCGCGAGGGCGCGGTAATGCGCGGCGGCGTGTTCCGGATCCGTCGGCTCAGAGGAATTCAAGGCGTCTGATGCCTTGGCATCAGACGCCTTGGCATCAGACGCCTTGGCATCAGACGCCTTGGCATCGGTTCCCTGGGCGTCGGGTTCCTGACAGAAGCTGCTCTCATAGTCCGCGCGGATGGCTTCGCACCGTGCAAGGCGGGCGGTGTGGGCGGCTGCCTTCTCCGGATCAGAGACGGACAGGCTTTCTTTGGGAACCTGCTCTGTGGGCGGAACCAGCTCAAGGAAGGAGGTAACCGGGGGATCCACTCCGTTGGGATCAAAGCCGTTCTCCCAGTCAAGAATCACTTCGTCACAGGTTCTGACATCAACCGGGGCAGTGATCACTCTGCCTTCGGCATAAGCCTGAATATGAAGGCTGCCAAGTCCCGTTACGAAGGACGCGTATCCCGTTTCATCCGTGGTATCCGTGAACAGGGGGAAGAGCTCTGAATAATTAATCAGCTCGAAGCGCACCTTAATGCCGGGAAGCGCTTTGCCGTTCTTTCGGACCATGACGCGAAGCTCCTTCACAGGCGCGTAGACGGAGGTGCTGTTCACCAGCTCATACAGAGGAGACTCCCGGCACGCGCCCGGCTCGTTGATGTATCTGGTATAGGCTCTGGAGCGGACGAGCATGCTCTTGGAGGCCGCAGAGGTAAACCACCCCTTATCCAGTACCGGCTCCGGCTCGCATGCGCCCAGATAATGCCATTCCCCGTCCGCCCAGGCCTCTACCCAGGCGTGGTTATCGTCACAATGCGCCCAGCGGGGGACATAGCACTGTCTGGCCGGGATGCCGACGCTGCGCAGAGCCGAGACGGCAAGTGTGGATTCCTCACCGCAGCGCCCCTTGGCCGTTCTTACGATCGCAAGAGGGGAGAGGGTGCGTCCGTCGCTCGGAATATAGGTAGCCTTCTCATAGCACCAGTAATTCACTTCCAGAAGCGCGTCCTTCATGCCAAGTCCCGCGATCCTCGGGAAAAGCTCTTCATAGAACGCCGATCTGCAGCCGTCGAGGTTCTCATTATTCACCCGATGATGCAATACATAGGGAAGGAACAGATCGACCGGCACGGTGCGGGAATATGGTATGGTATCAAGAATACGCTCGGCGGCGAGAACATAAGAATAGATCTCGCCCACATCATAGGTGATGACGTCCGCGGGGGGCATAAAGGCATAGAGATAATATAAGGCGGTACGGGCGCCGGAAGAAAGTCCGGCCGCAAATGCGTCCACCTGCGCTTTCCTGTCGGGATAAGCGGCCATGGCCTTCTCATAATCCGACAGGATATCAGCGGCAAGGGACGAAGAGAACAGCTGTCCGAAACCGGCAGCGTCCGGAGATGTAGAATAGTTGTCGAACATGGTTTCTGCTCCTTTCCAGAAGAATGATGTCACAGACAGTATATCATATCTTTCCGGATAAGAACAGAGGGGAGCAGATTCTATTTGCCGTCGGGATAGCCAGAAGTCCTGCGGCTGCTCCGGAACATCTTAAGAAGTCCTGCGGCTTCTGCGGCCTTCATGACGGAATAGAGCATCATGGTCTCGATCGGCAGCATCACAACCTGCTTGAGCGCGCGGGCGGGAAGCAGCATGAAGAAGCTGTCCCCCCAGAGAATGGAGAGCCAGAGGGTGTTCAGAATCAGATTCACCACGACGGCATTCACGGCACGCGCGGCCAGAACGCGGGAGAGCTTCACGGGCCTGTGATAAAGGAACGCGCCCATAATCACGCCTGTGAGAACGGCATTCAGGGTGAAGCCCGGGAAGAACGGCCCGGTCGGCTTCATCACGAAGGTGATGACATCCACCAGTCCGCCGATGATGCCGCCCACAACCGGCCCCAGAAGATAGGAGCTGAAATCCTTCGCAAGGAAGGAGAAGCCGATGCGGACGGTATTGCCGAACTGAATGTTCGTCACATAACCGAGCGCGATTGCCATGGCAGTGAACATCGCGGCAAAGGTGACGCATCGAAGACTCTTAAGCTCTTTTGCTGAATCAGGGAATGATTTGAAGAAATTCTTCATAAAAAAATTACCTCCTTTCGCAGTCCTTACTACAATTAGAGATAATCGCACGCGGATCGGCAACCTCCGATCCCGATAGAACAATATGACGGTTATCTGTTGTAGCAGCGGGATGCGGATCAAGTACCGCAAGTTTCCTTTTCGTCCGGATGACAACTCCCTGTTCACCCGGCACTTAACGCACAAGATCCTACTCTGCTTTCCGTTTCTGTTACGCTACCAGTATAGCATAGTATGAAAAAAATGCAACCGGAATCTGCGCCGTTTCTGTTGAAAAAATGACGAAATTCCGGTTGGATTTGGCAGATCATTTGTAAGGATAGAGGCTTCACGGCGCATGATGCCGGCTGTTACAGGGAATCCAGGAATGCATGATAGCTGCCAAGTACCTGATCCGTGAAGGCGTCGAACTCCGGATCCGGAACCTGAAGCGAGGGATGCGCGAGCAGGAAGCGCGCAGCCCTGCGGGCGCCTTCCGCGAACGGGATTGAGGCCGTGAACCCGGGGACGATCCGTTTGATTTTGGAATTGTCGAACAGGACGGAGTTCGACTTATCGCCAAGCAGGGTGCCCTGATACTCCGGATTGGCCTTCGCAAGCGCGTCGGACGGGATATGAACCGCATGCACGGGTACGCCGAGCGCGCGGCCGATGCAGTGATAGATTTGATTCCAGGTCAGGCTCTCATCCGATGTGATATGGAAGGCATTCCCGATTGCGCGGGGATTCCCGATCAGACCGAGAAAGGCGCGGGCAAAATCCTCACTGTGCGTCAGGGTCCACAGGGAAGTTCCGTCGCCTGGGATGATCACCTCTTTCCCGTCCAGCATGCGCTGCAGCACCTGCCAGCTTCCCTTCCTGCCGTGCAGCGCCACCGGCATGGAGCGGTCGGAGTAGGTGTGGCTCGGGCGCACGATGGTGACGGGGAAGCCGTCCTCGCGATAGCGGCGCATCAGATAGTCTTCTCCCGCGATCTTCCTGCGGGAATATTCCCAGAGCGGATTGAAGAGGGGCGTACTCTCAGTGATGACGGGATCCGCGGGCGGCGTCTGATAGGCGGAGGCAGAGCTGATATACAGAAACTGCGATGTTCTTGCCCGGAACAGGCGGTAGTCCCGCTCCAGATCCGGTGCGTCGAACGCGATGAAATCCGCAGCCGCGTCGAAGGTCAGATTGCCGAGCAGCTCGTCTGCCCGTACTTCATCGCGGATATCTCCGCGGATAACCTGAACCTGTCCAGGCAGGCCGTCCGGGAATACGGGATGATCCCCGCTGCCAAGGCGCTCGCCCCGGTTGAATACATAGACCTCCATGCCGTGTGATACGGCCAGCGCCGTAACGGCGGAGCTGATGGTTCCGGTTCCTCCGATGATTAACATTCTCATAGGCAATTCCTCCTCACAGGGGTAGTCCGAAGATCTCCCGGGACAGGGAATGTCCGGAGATCCGGGAATTGTTTTTAGTATACCGAATTCAGGGGCCCGGGACAAGCCGGAAGCTTTCAAAAAGCAGTACAGAAATGAAATCTTATGATATAATGGGGGAGAGGCCGCGGAGTCAGACCCGGCGGACCGGGAAGGGAATGAAAGTAGAGGAGAATGAGAATGGCAAACTACAGCTTTGAAGAGTTCAAACGGATTATTGAGCGCCTGAGGGCGAAGGACGGATGCCCGTGGGATCGGGAACAGACGCATGAGAGTCTGAGACAGGCGATGCTTGAGGAGTGTTATGAAGCCCTGGAGGCAATTGATCGGAAGGATACGGAGAATCTGAAGGAAGAGCTTGGGGATATTCTGCTGCAGATCGTGATGCATTCGGTCATTGCGGAGGAATCGGGGGAATTCTCCCTGAATGATGTCATTGACGGAATCAGTACGAAGATGATCCGCAGGCATCCTCATGTATTTGGAACAAAAGAGGCAGGAACTTCGGAACAGGTGCTTGCGAACTGGGAGGAGATCAAGAAGAAGGAGAAGGCGGAGACAAAGCCGTCGGAGGGACTCCTTCGGGTTCCGGCCGCGCTTCCCGCCAATGTCAGGGCGGAGAAGGTTCTGAAGAAAGCCGGGAAAGCGGGACTTGAGCTTCCGGATTCGGAGCAGACCGCGGAGCAAATCCGCAGACTGCTTGAAACTCTGACACAGACTACACAGGGGGTCGGGGAGTCGAACCGGACAGAGGGAAACTCGGAGGAGGCCGAAAAACAATTCGGAGAGTTGATGCTTCAAATGATTCATTTATCCGGACTTTTGCGAATAAATGCGGAAAATTCCTTGACAAAAGCCACTGATGCGTTTATAAATAGATTTGTAAGCGCTGAACAGCTGGCTATGGAGGAGGGCCGGCAGACAGACGAGGTATCCGCGGCAGACCTGAATGCCTGGTGGAAGCGGATTGTGTGATACGGCGGATTACGCCCGGTATATGAGATTCAGAATAGAAATTTTACAGGAGGATTTGATCCATGAACAAGACAGACTTAGTGAACGCGATTGCCGAGAAGACCGAGTTATCCAAGAAGGATTCCGAGAAGGTTCTCAAGGCTTTCATTGACGTGGTTACAGAGGAATTACAGAAGGGCGAGAAGGTTCAGTTAGTAGGATTTGGAACATTTGAAGTATCCGAGAGGCCTGCCAGAGTAGGAAGGAATCCTCAGACGAAGGAGCAGATGACCATCGAGGCTTCCAAGGCGCCCAAGTTCAAGGCGGGCAAGGCTCTGAAGGACGCGGTGAACGCGTAAGCCGGACGGATACGTACGGGAGAGACAGATGCGGTTAGATAAATATTTGAAGGTTTCCAGACTCATTAAGCGCAGAACGGTCGCGAACTCGGCCTGTGACGCCGGGAGAGTATCGATTAACGGGAAACCGGCGAAGGCTTCGGCAGAAGTGAAGATCGGGGATATCCTTGAGATTGGGTTCGGCACGAAGTCGGTCAGGGTGGAGATTCTTGACGTGCAGGAGACCACCAGGAAGGACGACGCGAAGGAATTATTCCGGTACCTGTAAGATTGGCGGGTATCGGCGAAGGCCTTCCGGCATATACATGATATCAATGGATATGCCGGGAGGCTTTTTTCGTGGAAGAAAAACAGGGAGCGGTACGGAGCCACAAGATAGAATTAATGTCAAGGAAAACCGCGGGGCTGACGGGGGTGAAGGATGTCGTATCCTTTGACGCGGCCGAGATACTGTTAGAGACTGTTCAGGGAACGTTAATCATACGCGGAGCCGAGCTGCATGTGAGCCGCCTGAACCTGGAGAAGGGGGAAGTGGATGTGGACGGCCGGATTGACAGCCTGACCTACGTTGACCAGAAGGATCCGAAGAAGGCGGGAGCGTCTCTGCTGGCCAGACTCTTTCAGTGATGGGTGGGAATCGAGTGAACCGGGAAATTCTCTCAGAGCTTTCCTTTTTTCTGATCTCTTTCGCCTCGGGAGCCGCTTTGATTGCCGCATACGACATTCTTCGGGTCTTCAGACGCCTGGTAAGGCACTCCGTATTCTGGGTTGGAGCGGAGGATCTGCTCTACTGGGCCGGAGCGGGACTCTTTTTGTTTCTTATGATGGAGCGGCACCACTACGGAATCATCCGGGGCTTCTCCTTTTTGGGCACGTTTGCCGGAATGCTGCTCTGTCAGACATTCCTCAGCAGACCGGCCGTGTGGGCGGCGGAGACTCTTCTTCGTTTCCTGTTTTGGCTGCTGGGCAGAGTGCTGTGGATTCTCCTGATGCCGTTTCGGATCATTGGGAGGGGACTGAAACGGATTGGCGGGTTCGCGGCAAGATGTCTGAAAAAATTGAGAAAAATTTTAAAAAATGCATTGAAAAAACCGGGGCAAGCAGATAAAATGAATGGTAGACAGAGTGATGGCGCGTTGAACAGCGACGCATTGAACGACGCGCCGTTGGCAGGAAAGAGGATTGAGGGTAAGAGGCATGAGAGTCATACAGGGAACAAAAAAAAGAAAAAAAAGAGCGGGACTTAAGACAATTACAGTGATGGTTCTGATTATCTGCGGAATTGTCACTTACAGCAGAACTCAGCTGGATGACGAAGCTGCCGAGCTTGCAAGGCAGATCGAATCCCTCAACCGGCAGATTGACGAGGAGGAGGCCCGGACAGCCGAGATCGAGGAAGAGCGGGCCTATGTCCAGACCAAGAAGTATATTGAGGAGATGGCCAGGGAGAAGCTTGGTCTGGTCTATCCGGACGAGATTATCTTTGAGGAGGAAGAGTAAGGAGCTTTCTCAGGCGTCCCCGGGGGTGCGCAGGGGATGGAAGAAAGGAAATGGAAGGAAAGAAGGCGAAAAAAAGGACATTCCGGAGAACGGAATGTCCTTTTCATTGGGAAGAACTTTTCTGGGTCTTACGAATATTAGATACCAAGTAGCGAAGGAGGGATTTGAACCCCCGACACCACGGGTATGAACCGTGTGCTCTCGCCAACTGAGCTACTTCGCCAAACAACGAAGTATATTATAACTGCTCTCAGAGGGTTTGTCAACTCATTTTTTTAATTTCTTAAACTTTTTTATCTGCCTGGATTCGTGTTCTATGGGCGGCTTCGGTGGTTTGTGTCTAAAAGTTTTTCGGGGCGGGCTACAGGCTTTGACAAAGTATTTACCAGGGGAACCGTATAATACACGATCACAGGAGAGAGAAAGGCGGTTTGGAACATGAGAGCTGTGAACAAGGGAAAGCTGTTCGTACATATGATGGCATTTGTGCTGGCGAGGGCGGTTTTTTTCGGAGCAAGGCCGCTGGCTGCGGGAATGTTCGCGGGAGCTGCCGCGGGAGGAATTGCCCTGCCCGGCATGGGGGCGGTGCTGCTGCTTGGGATGGCGGGCGCGGCGGAGTGGGATGAGATGATGAAATACCTGTCGGTGATGGCGGTCATTGGGATCTGGTATGTTCTGTACCGGAAGGTCTGCGGGAGGCGTCCGGGCATCGCCGCTTCGGCGCTGCTGTGCGGTCTGGCGAGCGCCGGAGTTGCGGCAGGCGGGGTATGGTTCGGTGCCGGGAGCGCAGGAGTAATGTCCGGCATGGCGCTGTCCGGCCGGTGGGAGGGGGAGCTTGCCGGTATTTTGGCGGAGGGGGTCTTATCCGGATGTCTCGCCGTGATTTGTTCGTATGGGATTCGATTCTTTGCGGAAGAAGGGCCTGGGCGTAATAAGAGCGCGCAGCAGGTTGTGGCGGCATCCCTTCTTGGAACGGCGGCTGTCTGCTCGTTGCCGGGGCCGGGCGAGCTGTTCTTCTATGCGGAGCTTGCGGCTTTTCTCTGCCTGATGCTGATGGGATACCGGCAGACATCAGGAGAGGCGCACAGCTACGGCCGGGAGAGTTATCAGGATATTACAAGGCAGCGGCTTACGGAAATGGCCGACTCGTTTGAACGGGTATCCCAGGCCTTCCTGAAGCTGGCCGTGCCGAAGAAGGGCTATCCGCCGGAGGAGATTGAGCGGATCGTCGGGGATATGTCCGAGCGACTGTGCGGACAGTGTGAGAAATGCAGCCGGTGCTGGGAGATGGATTATGATGTTACCTGCGCCGCTGCGGAGCAGATTGTCTGGGCCGCCGTGGAGAAGGGAAGTGTGGAGAAAGCGGATGTTCCGGTAGCATTTCGAAAGTCCTGCATCTGTATGGAGGATTTTTTGAGAGAGACCAACCGAAGCCTGGCGGTGGAAAAGATGAAGCTTGCCTGGTATAACCAGATGGCGGAGAGCAGGGAGGCAGTGGCCGGACAGTTAAAAGAGGTTGCAAGGATTGTCAGCGAATTCTCGGGAGAGCTGTATGAGACTATGGAGGCATCCGGCATCCGGGAGGATGTGATTATACAAGGAATGAAGGAGGGGAATATTCAGGTTAAGAAGGTCAGCGCGTTCGAGACCGGGGGAAGAGGAATGGAGGTGCGTCTGTATGCCAGGTGCAGGAAGGGAAAATGCGTCACGGCCAGAGAAGCGGCGGCCAGACTTTCCAGACTGTTGAACCGGCGGTTCGTGCCGGATGGAACGGCGAGAAATGTGATTGGAAGGGATTATTCCGGGCTGCGCTTCCGGGAGGAGGCTAATTACCGGGTTCTGACCGGAGTAGCAAGGCTCTCGAAGCAGGGGGAGGAGGCGTGCGGAGATAATTTTTCCTTCCTGTATCCGGATACCGGAGAAGTGATCATGATGCTTGCGGACGGGATGGGGAGCGGAGAAGAGGCACAGGAGCAGAGCAGGGCCGTAATCGAGCTTCTTGAAGATCTGCTGGAGGCGGGATTCAGGGAGGAGCCCGCGATCCGCCTGATTAATTCTCTGCTTGTACTGCGCGCGGGAAGCAAGGGCTATTCGACGGTGGATCTGGGAGTCATTAACCTCTATGCCGGAACCTGCGAATTCGTCAAGGCCGGAGCCGTGGCTGCGTTTATCAAGAGGGGGGATCAGGTCGAGGTGATTGAGGACGGGAATCTTCCGGCCGGGATCGTGGCGCGGTTTGATTACGAGGCTATGTGCCGGAAGCTCTATGAGGGGGATTACGTCATTATGGTGACGGACGGGGTGACGGACTGCGGGAGGGGACAGG
>CALWGS010000093.1 GCA_944380155.1 uncultured Lachnospiraceae bacterium | reverse complement strand
ATATCCTGAATCGGCTCAAGCATCTTTTCATTATCTCCCTTGCCCTCATAGATAATAAATGCGACAAGTGCAAGATAGAGAATCACCAGATTCGGCAGGAAATGAAGGAGCTTCTGGCAGTTATCCGTCATGTTGAACTGGAAGCGCGCCGTCAGCTCCCTTCCTTCCCTCTGGAATGAAACTGTTCTAACAATCGTAAGCAAATGTCCCGGATCTTCCTTATTGTAGTAGATAGAGCTCAGAAACCCGCTCTTTGGCTCCAACGGATAGCTGATATCGCTGTACACCGGTTCCCCGGCCTCATCATACACCGTGACTGTAAGATTCTCATCTGAATACGGGTTCTCCTCTTCCGTAATCTGCCCGCTTCCCAACGCCATACGCTCTATCACCCGGTCGGAAAGCCGTTCATAATCATGATACTCCGCTGTCAGATACAGCACGATGAATACAGAAAAGAATACGATTCCATTAATGAGCAAATGCTTCATATAAGTCAGCGAAATACGGTAGCTCATGGACAGCCGGATATTGCTCATCATGGCGTCCTTCTTCTTCCGGAGGGGAACTACGGTCTTAAGCAGAACCCGGCGGAGCCAGTCTAAGAATCTATCTCTCATCCTTGATGATATACCCCACTCCGCGCACCGTGCTGATGATATGAACCTTGAACCGATCGTCTATCTTCTGCCTTAAGTACCGGATATAGACGTCCACGACATTGGTATCTCCGAAATAATCATAATCCCACACATTATTCAATAATTGCTCTCTTGTCAGTGCGATATTCTTATTCCGGAGCAGATACTCCAGCAGCTCATACTCCTTCTTGGTCAAGGTCAGCTCATCCTCTCCGTAATGCGCGCTGTGACTGGAGAGATTCAGCACCAACTTCCCGTGAGTCAGCAGATTCGGCTTATGCCCGGGTCTTGCGTGGCGGTTCAGCGCCACACGGATTCTGGCTAACAGTTCTTCAATCGCGAATGGCTTAGTCATATAATCATCCGCCCCGGTATCCAGGCCCGCCACCTTATCCGTCACATCATCCTTGGCTGTCAGCATAATCACGGGGACCTGAGATTCCTGGCGAATTCTTCTGCATACCTCAATTCCCGACAGCCCCGGGAGCATAATATCAAGAAGCACCAGATCGACATCCTTCTTCAGCGCCTTCTCAAGACCCGTCCTGCCGTCCCCGGCAGTCTCCGTCTCATACCCCTCATGCTTCAGCTCCAGTTCCAGAAATCTCGCGATTTTAGCCTCATCCTCCACGATAAGTATCTTTGACATCTTCATGATCCTCCCTTTGCTTCGCTGATACTGACTTACTGCACGCTATCATGAAAGAACAAATTTCGTCAATTCATTCCTTCGAAGGCTAGTTTGAATGAGGTCTATTCTTCCTGCCCCTTCTCTTCTGCGATCTTCTCCTCGCCATCCGGCGTCGAAGGCTCTTCTGGCTCTCCGGCATCCGTCCCGGAGCTCATTTCATCCTTCGTCTGTTCATCCTTGTCATAAGGATCCTCATATACTATGCTGCTTAGGTTCCTCTGTCCGAGATTCTGCATCTCGCTCCATGCCTTCTTCTCCTGAACCTGCTTGATCTGCGCCTGCTTCTTGGCGGCGGAAGGGCCTTCAACCGGGATCTGAGGCTTCACGATCCGATATACGATCACAGATCCGACAACAGCTGCCAGCAGCACAGCCGCGTTCAACGCAAGCCCCGCTTCCTCGCCCACTGCGCCCCCCATGTAGTCTGACGAGCAATAATAGGTCAGCATTCTCAGGAACTCGAATACAATCTTGACCGCGGTCGTGATCAGTACGGCCGCCGCCTTCTTGCCTTCCAGGAACAATTTAGAAAACACCAGAATCAGCGCTACCGAAATCACAAAGGCCGCCACATAATCTAACGCCTGAACATAATAAGAAAACGGATTCATGGCCGTAACATTGTCAATATAAGTCTGCGCCTGCTCCAATGTTACCGTGGAACCCTCCGCACCCATAACTGTCTCTATAAAAGTGCCATCGTTGATCATCTGCATCTGCATGATCAGTTGAAGATACTGTGTAGCATACATCAGACCGATACTTCCCATACCAATACCAGCAGCCAGCACCTTATACACTCCGATTTCAGTCTTTGAAATGTAGTTCACAATCAGATAGCGAACCAGTGTCTCCACAACTCCCATGGCGATTGCAATCACCAGAAGATACAGCACGAATTCCCCCGCATTCCCCGATTGTCTCAGGTCGTAAATCGGCCCCAGACCTGTGACAACCCCGGTCCAAATATTGGAAATAGATACCGCAGCCAGGCCGACAACGGCGAGTAAAAGGACGTTGCCCCTTCCTGTCTTCCTGATGCAGTATAACAGACTGCCGATTGGCAGCAGCAGGCAGACAATGAAGATGACCCCCATCCCTACCATCGCGAATGTTGATATCATAACCCTTCTCTTCTCCTTTCATAAATTCATCGATCATTGTAACACAAATGAAAGGATACTACAATTACTTCATAATTTTTTAAGAGATTCTCAGCCATTTACCGTCCAAACCGCCCTGCATTACCGGTTCAGCTTCGCGGCTCTGCAAAACAGCACGAATCCAATCACAAACAGTACCGTGAGCACCGCAACGCCCGCGTTCGGCTTCCCCGTTATCTGGGAAACCACACCAACCAGCGTTGTTCCCAGGAAGGACGCTCCTTTCCCGCAGATATCATAGATTCCGAAATATTCCCCGGTCTTGTCCGGGGGAATAATCTTGGCAAAATAAGATCGCGACAGCGCCTGAATCGCCCCCTGGAACATTCCTACCATCACCGCGAGGAACCAGAATTCCCACTGCCGATCCAGCTGAATGGCGAATAACGCAATGCCGGTATAGGCAAGAATACATACCTTAATCAGCTTATCCGTCCGATATCGTTTCGAGAATACCGAAAAGATCAGCGCACAGGGAAATGCCACAATCTGAGTCACCAGAAGCGCCAGCAGAAGTCCGGTAGAATCAAGCCCCAGGGCCTCTCCGTACGCCGTCGCCATCTCAATAATTGTATACACACCGTCAATGAAGAAGAAGAATGCCAGCAGGTACATGAAAATATTCTTCTGTCCCTTAATATCCGACAGGGTTCTTAACAGCCTGCGGAACGCCTCCCTGACCGCGTGCCGGGGCAGCTCCACATAATGCTTCTGCTCATAGTGCTTCAGGAGCGGAAGCGAGACTGCCAGCCACCATGCCGCATTCAGGAAGAACGCGATTGTCATCGCCGTTCCCATACTGATTCCAAGGCTCTCATTCGTCAGCACCACAACCAGCGAAATTACAAACGGAATACAGCTTCCGATGTATCCCCAGGCATATCCGTTGGACGACACTGTATCCATCCGCTCTGCGGAGGTAACATCTACCAGCATGGAGTCATAGAAAATCAGACTGGTGCTGTACCCGACTCTTGCCACCACGAATACGGCCAGGAACACAATCCACGAGGTCGGAAATGACAACGCGGCGCACCCTATCACTCCCAGCATCATTGACAGCGCAAACAACGGCTTTTTATAATTCCTGGTATCCGCAATTGTGCCGAACACCGGCCCAATCACAGCTACAATCACCGTCGCCACAGAAGCCGCGTACCCCCAATAGGCCAGATAATCCGTATTCGAAATTCCCGCGGCCTCCGCCAGAGAATTAAAATAGATCGGAATAATCGTGGATACCAGAAGAATAAACGCCGAATTCCCTACATCGTACAGAATCCAGAACTTCTCCATCCTCGTTAACTTTGTTTTCATAATCGTTCTCCTCCAATTCCGCGCCATGCCGCGGGTGACGCGCTTCCCTCCCGAGTCCCCGTTTAGTCCGGAATTCATTCAAAATCACGATCGAACCGCGTATTCAGAGCGGCTCCTGTCCTTACACTGCGATCGAACGCCAGAATCAGCCCGACGGCCGTCTCCACCGCATGATCAAACCGGCGCAGCAGCTCCTCGTTACTCGCAAGACACTTCGGATTATCCTTGCGCTGATTCATCAGACCCTTTATCTGCACATACCTGCCGGTCATGCGCATGACCGTATTAATCAGTCCCTGCTTAAAAAAGCCGGGCGCGGTGAACAATGCCTTCACCCGCTTCATATCCTTAAGCGACTCCCTGATGATTCCGGCATTCATCCCCCGATAGAACGGCAGCATGGCCTGTACGGTATCATCATCCGTCGGAATCAGCGCCGAGACGGGGTACGCCAGCGGATCCTTATGATCCAGGCGCAGCAGCATCTTCTCGAACTCCTCCTCAATCTCAAAATGCGCAACACCCGTTGCCTCTATCCTCTCCGCCACATAAGAATGGCATTCGCTGTCCAGGGCGAAATGTCCGATAAATCCGAGCAGGTATGCATATTCCCTGCTGTCCCTTCCCTTCTTCCTCACTACCCTGACCGCATGCTCAAAGAACCCCAGCGCGGACTCATGATGCAGGCGGCTGCCGTACTGCATTACCCGGTTCTTCCCGTACGGCCGGAAGAAGAAAAAGGGATCCGGCCCCTGCTGTCCAATCGCGTACTGCGTCTGATATTTCGTGACAAGCTCCTTCAGGTCTCCCTCAAGGCGCTCCGCCACCTTCCCGCCGAAGCGGTGGTGTGTATAAAATGCAGGCATAGCATACCCTCCGTTCTTTTCATTGCCTTGTGTGCCAATACTACGATGAACTCTTAATTCCCTCTGTCCGGATTCAGTTCCTGATTCACCGTCTCGAGCGCCGCGGCAATCACCTGGTGCATATCATAATACCGATACATTCCGAGCCTTCCGCCGAAGATCACGCGCTTCTCCCCGGCAGCCCGCTCCCGATACCTCTGATACAGGGTATTGTTCTTCTCATCATTCATCGGATAATACGGCTCGTCCCCCTTCTTCCAGGCAGCCGGGTACTCTCTCGTAATGATTGTAACCGGGTTCTTCGTGCCGTTCTGACACTGGAACTCGAAATGCTTATGCTCGATAATTCTGGTGTAAGGGATCTCATACTCCGTATAATTCACTACCGCATTGCCCTGATAATTCTCTTCCTCCAGCCGCTCCGTCTCGAAGCGCAGACTTCTGTATTCCAGCTCGCCGTAGCAATAGTCATAATACGCATCAATCATACCGGTAAATACGATCTTATCCGCCAGTCCCTCATACTTCTCTCGCTCCGCGAAGAAATCCGTATTCAGCCTGACCTCCGCTCCGTCCAGCATCTTCTCCACAATCTGTGTATACCCTCCGATCGGAATTCCCTGATACGTATCGTTGAAATAATTATTATCGTAAGTCATACGCACAGGCAGCCTCCGGATAATGAACGCGGGCAGCTCATTTGCCCGCTTCCCCCACTGCTTCTCCGTATATCCCTTCACCAGCTTCTCGTAAATATCCCGGCCGACCAGGCTGAGGGCCTGCTCCTCTAAGTTCTTCGGTTCCGTAATCCCGGCCTCCTCAATCTGGACGCGGATCCTCTCCTGCGCCTCCTTCGGCGTAAAGACTCCCCACATCTTACTGAACGTATTCATATTAAACGGGAGATTATACACCTCATTCTGATATCTTGCCACCGGCGAGTTCGTGTACCGGTTGAATTCTGCGAACTGCTGCACATACTCCCAGATTCTCCGATCCGAGGTATGAAAGATATGGGCTCCGTACCGGTGAACCTGAATTCCGTCCACTTCCTCCGTATAGATATTCCCGGCGATATGGGGGCGCCTGTCAATCACAAGCACCTTCTTCCCCTTCTTCATCGCCTCCCTGGCGAACACAGCGCCGAACAGCCCGGCTCCCACAATCAAATAATCGTACATCGCAACATCCTCCTTTTTCTGTTTGCTTATCATTCCCTATATTATTGTGTTCTGAATCTGCCTTCGTTCTTCCTTCTCCTTCTTCAGTCTTGCCCTCAAATTCCGAAAGAATTCCTGCAGAACCTCCGAGCACTCCTCCTCCATCATCCCCCGGACAATCTCAACCTGGTGGTTGAATTCCTGCATCTGAAGAATATTCAGAATCGAGCCCGCACACCCTGCCTTGGGATTCATCGCCCCGATAATCACCCTGTCCAGCCTGGACTGGACAATGGCGCCGGAGCACATCTGGCAGGGTTCTAATGTTACATACATATCACATCCTTCAAGCCTCCAGTCCCCAAGCTTCCTGCTCGCCTTGTCAATTGCAATCAGCTCCGCATGGGCCAGTGTCGTCTTGTTGGTATTCCTCTTATTGTACCCCCTTCCCACAATCTTCCCGTCACACACGATGACGCATCCGATGGGAACCTCTCCGATTGCGGCGGCTTTCTTCGCCTGCCTGAGAGCCTCCTTCATATACTGTTCCTTTATCTCATTCATGAACCTCTCCTTCCCCTTTGGTATTCTCCATACATTCCTGTCGCATATCCCCTTCCGCCGTGCTATAATCTTAAGAAAACACTGAAAGGAGCCTGCCTATGGAATTACATGGTTTCAATCGATTCACTCTTCTCGATTATCCAGGTCACATGGCCTGTACCATCTTTACCGGACACTGCAATTTCCGCTGTCCGTTCTGCCAGAATGCCTCTCTGGTTCTCGAGCCCGAATCACAGCCCCTGCTGCCGCCCGGGGAGATTCTTGCCACCCTGAAAAAACGCCGCGGCATTCTGGAAGGCGTCTGCGTCACTGGGGGTGAACCGACCTTACAGCCCGGCCTTGAGAGCCTTCTTTGGCGTATCCGTAACATGGGCTACCTGGTCAAGCTGGACACCAACGGCTTCCTCCCGGATGTCCTTGAGCATCTCATGCGCAAAGGACTTGTCAATTATATTGCCATGGATCTCAAGAATTCCCGTATGCGCTATCCCGAAACGACAGGGATTCCCGGACTGGATCCCTCGCCCATTGACCGCAGTATCCGGCTGCTCATGGAAGAAGCCCCCTCGCTCGGAATCGAATACGAATTCCGGACCACAGTGGTCAGGGAGCTTCATACCCCTCACGACCTTGAGGAGGCCGGAGAATGGATCCGCGGCGCGAAGGCCTGGTATCTTCAGGCCTTCCGCGACTCCGGCACCCTGATAGGAAGCGGACTGACCGGATATGATGCGGACAGCCTTCACGCAATGGCAGCGCTCATCCGCCCGTACGCGGATCGAACCGGACTGCGGGGCGTTGACTGACCAGGTACATACCCTCTGCGCTCTCATCGCTCCTACGCTACGGCCGACGTCCGTGCAGCAGACGCTTTGGGGCCATTATATCACATTTTGCCAAACACCCGCAAGCTTGCAATGATGATACCGGAAAAATCCGTCCGGACACCGATTTTCTTATTTACTTAGAAGAATTAACATGTTATAGTATCTTATGAAAGAATAAAATGCGGGTCCTGCTGGAATCTACGCAGGCCTTACGGAAAGGATTGAGTGAAAATGGAGAGATATTACCAGCCGGAAATCGAGTGCGCCTCGCCCGAACAAATCAGAGCCTGGCAGGACGAGCGCCTTGTCGCAACGGTGAAGCGCGTGTATGAGAATGTGGCCTATTACAGGAAGAAAATGGATGAAAAGGGCGTTACCCCGGAGGATATCAGATCCGTAGATGATCTGCATAAGCTTCCGTTCCTGACTAAGGATGATTTGCGGGATGCATACCCTTATGGTCTTGTTGCCGCCCCTCTGAAGGATTGCGTGAGAATCCAGTCTACCAGCGGCACCACCGGCAGAAGAGTCGTTGCCTTCTATACGCAGCATGATATCGATCTGTGGGATGACTGCTGTGCACGCGCTATCGTGGCTGCGGGCGGCACGAATGAGGATGTGGTTCATGTCTGCTACGGTTACGGCCTGTTCACGGGCGGGCCCGGCCTGAACGGAGGCTCCCACAAAGTCGGCAGCCTCACGCTCCCGATGTCCTCCGGCAACACGGAGCGCCAGATCCAGTTCATGTGCGACCTGGGATCCACCATCCTGTGCTGTACTCCTTCGTATGCCGCATATCTGGCGGAATCAATCCATGAACGCGGCCTGCGCGACAAGATCAAGCTGAAGGCCGGCATCTTCGGAGCGGAAGCCTGGACACAGGAGATGCGCCGCGACATCGAAGAGAAGCTCGGCATCAAGGCCTACGATATCTACGGCCTGACCGAAATCTCCGGCCCCGGCGTATCCTTCGAGTGCAACGAACAGACCGGAATGCATATCAACGAAGACCACTTCATCGCAGAGGTGATCAACCCGGTTACCGGAGAAGTCCTTCCCGACGGGGAGAAGGGAGAGCTTGTCTTCACCAGCATCACCAAAGAAGCCTTCCCGCTCACCCGCTACCGCACGCGCGATATCTGCATCCTTTCTCACAAGAAGTGCTCCTGCGGCAGAACCCATGTCAAGATGACCAAGCCGATGGGCAGAAGCGACGATATGCTGATTGTAAAGGGCGTGAACGTATTCCCGGCCCAGATCGAATCCGTTCTCCTCAACAAGGGCTACGCGGCGAATTATCAGATCTATGTGGATCGCATCAATAACAGCGATGTCATCGAAGTCCGCGTTGAGATGACGCCCGAGATGTTCTCCGATACCGTCAGCATCATTGCGACACAGGAAAAGGAACTGGTCGAGGCGCTCAAGTCCATGCTCGGAATCTACGTCAAGGTCAAGCTCGTCGCTCCGAAGTCCATTACCCGCAGCGAAGGCAAGGCCGTCCGCGTGATCGATAACCGGAAGTTATATTAAGCAGCAATTTCAGCTTGGAACGCGCGTTGAGACGCGCAGAAATGGAGGATAACATGACTGTAAAACAGCTCTCCGTATTCGTAGAGAATAAGCCCGGGAAACTGGCGGAATTCACGGATATACTCTCCGAGAACCAGATCGATATGAGGGCACTATCCATCGCCGAAACTCCCGATTTCGGAATTCTTAGAATTATCGTGGACGATGCCTACCATGCCTCCTGTGTCCTCAAGGATGCCGGCTATGTACTCTCTATCACGAAGGTACTTGCCGTAGCCATCCCGGACGAACCGGGCAGCTTCTCCAGAATTATCCGGATTCTTGGAGACAATGGAATCAACATCGAATATACTTATGCATTCACAACCAGAAAGAAGGATCTGGCGCTGATGATCTTCCGGGTTCAGGATCACGAGAAGGCTATTGAGATTCTGACCAGGAACGGAGTCAGCCTCCTCTGCCAGGATGAACTGAATGAGCTGTAATCACATTGAATCACAAACTGCAAAAACGGGCTTCTGAGCCCGTTTTTTGCAGCCGGGAAATCCATTCCCGCCCTCTTATTCTCTTTCTTCCCATTCTATCCCGCCAGATACAGCACTGCTGCCGATATCACAATCTGGATGATCGCGAACCGGAACACCGTCTGCGTATTCGACCAGTTCCAGACCTTCCGCACATGATCATGCAGGGGCGTTCTGGTATTCTTCAGGATCTTAATCTTCAGGTACCGCAGCAGGGACACCTTAACCAGACCCAGTCCGCCGTCCAGGATGAAGACCAGGGCAGCCGGAATATAGAAAAACGGACAGCCCGACTTCAGCACTGCGATACTGATGAACAGCCCCATTGCCCGGGATCCCGCGTCTCCCATCAGAAGTCTGCTCGGCGTGGCATTGAACCACAGATACCCCAGAATACAGGCCGCAAAGAAAAGAATCATCCAGGAATGCCCGCCGCTTTGGCCGATCTTCTGGCCCAGGAGGTACACTGTCATCAGCGTAATGATCCCCACCGTGCCCGACAGCCCGTCCACACCGTCCGAGCAGTTGGTCACATTAATCGACACCCACACCAGAATCACCGCCAGCACTCCGTATACAATCGGATGAAGGACGATATCTGTTCCGAACAGAGCAAGATGAACCGAAGCGGAATTGAAATTCAGAAAGGTTACGGCAGTCATCACCGCAATCGCCAGATCAAGCAGGCCCTTCTTAAGCTCTCCCCACGGGGTCCGCGCACAGTCATCCAGGAAGCCGGTCATCATTGCGGCCGCAATCAGAATCAGATAAATGATGATCTCCCTGGTAATCTCTCCGAAGATCAGCGCCGAAGCCAGGAAAACCAGGATAAACAAGAATCCAGCCCCTCTCGGCTTCCCTTCGGACAAGGCTCCCTCAACCGCAAAGTCCCTTCCGTGGTCCCTCGGCAAAACGCCGGAGCATCGGGACAACAGCAGGCAGGTTGCGGCAAATGCCGCAAGAACCCCGATGAATACAAGCAGATTCGGCTCCAGCAGATCTGTAACATAAGCTATCATAGGTATCTCCTCTCTTTTGGCTTCTCCCACTGCCCTTCAAAGAAAAAACCGCGGGAATTAACCGGCGGCTCCATATCGTCTCAGGCATAACACTGGATCTAGTGTATCACACCCCGCTGCAAAAGTCTATTCTTTTTTCATTACTTTGTATCCTGATACGCAGTCCTGCCTGCAATTTCCTCCAAGACGGAGACGGACGAACCCTAAGGTTCGTCCGCCATTCTTCTTCCATGATTCATTTTCTGTGGTTTTTACTGCCTTTTGGTAGCTAAGAATGCCTCAAGCTGCTCAATCAGCGCGTCAACAACCTCCTGTCCGCCGTTCTCCATTGCGGAATCTACGTTGGCCTTAAGCATCTCTGCCATTGTATCGTAAGTCACACCATTTCCATCCGTCGTGATGCCATGCAGCTTAATCACGGATACCATGTCCGTAACCGCCTTACACTGAGCAACTGCTGTTGACAGATCGACGTCCGTCGTATCGAAGTGGAACCCGAGAATCGGAAGGGAAGAGAAGGAGGAGGAGTCATACTCATACTCTCTGTAGCTGAGCGCGTCGCCTTCATAAGCGGTGGAGATCAGAGCGTAGGTAGGATTCCAGGTCCATCCGTAGCCGCCGAAATCAGCGCTGTAGCTGGTAAGAGTCTCGTATGTGCCTTCCGTTTCGCCGTATACAAAGTCCACACCCTCGATACCAAGCTGGAACAGATCATGTGCTTCCTGAGATCCGAACAGCCAGTCAAGGAACTTCATGGTGTAATCAATCTTTTCTGAGTTCGCAGGAACGCAGAGTCCGTTATTTCCGGAGTAATCAACCGCGATTGCGCCCTCTTCCATATTGCGGATTCCATCAACATAGACAAAGAAACCGATTGCGCCGTCCCCGAGGGTTGCTTCCGCATCCTTCATGCTGATATAATCATCCAGAGTACCAACCATAGATGCGCTTAATCCGCTCTCAAACGGGGTCGTAGCATCCGTACAGCTTAAGGAGTCCGGATCGATATAGCCTGCTTCCTGCCATTCCGCGAACTGCTCGTATCTGTCAACGCCGAAGTCGTACTGCCATCCCTCCGGGAAGTCGGCAAATGCCTCATCTCCGGAGCCCTCAACCGCGTAGGCCAAAAGCTCGTTATCCTGTGTATAGGTCCATACCGTTAAGCCCGCGGAGCTGAACTGCTGTAAGCCTGCCTCTGCGGAACCGGGATATACCTCGCCGCGAAGGGAAAGCTGCTGGAAGAATCCTCTTGCCTGCGTTGCGCCGTATGCAATCTTGCCTGCGTCAAGCGCTGCCTGCCAATACTGCTCCATCTCATCATAACTTGAGATCTTGCCATCTGTTCCGATGCCCCATTCCTTCGCCCAGTCCAGCCGGTACCAGACAACCGGGATTCCGTTGCCGTATACTTCAAACAAAGGAATGTAGCACATGGAGTCGAACCATATATTAGATTCCATGGTCTCCGGACTGAATGCCGCCGCAAGTCCCGGATACTCTTCCGGATTGTTAAAATAGCTCGACAGATCTGCATAATATCCTTCCGGAGCCAGGTTCCTTAACTGAACCCAGGACGCTTCAAAGACCAGATCCCACTCCGAACCGGAGGTCATCTCCAGATACTTCTCATATACGGCATCCCAGCCGTCCGGCTCCGGGCCCTTATGAAGGAACTTAATCGTAACCGGCTCTTCCGGTACAACATAACCGGTGCCGTCCGCGCTCTCCGTGCCGCCTGAGGTTCCGCCCTGTGTAGACTGGGTCGTCGTATCACCGCTGTCACCCTCATCACTGCTGCCACAGGCCGTCAACGAGCCGACTGCCATCGCCGCCGCCAACATGAGTGCTATCCATTTTCTCTTTTTCATAGCCTATCCCTTTCCTCTCTCATTTTCTTTTCGTTCATGCCTTGTTCAACATGAACCGCTTCAGCTACACTTCAGGAGCGCTCCTTCCTATCATGTACCCTTTGGACCGGGCGTCCGGGCCTGCAGCTTCACAGCCCGCGCGTCCGTCTTACCTGGTCCTGCCGGACTGTCCTGTCTGTCCTGCAGGTGTGATTTTATGATAACGATTTTTTCTTCTCCTTTCAACTGCGTTAACTAACAATCCCGGCTTTCTTGAACATTTAAACCCGCGGGCCGGCGCCGCCTTTCATGAGATGACGAAGATTAATTATTTAACAGAGGATACAATTATTAAAGATCTCTTCCACTTTGCATAATTTCTCTCTCATACAGGCTTTTATTATTGACTATTTTGACGAAAACATTGTATAATTTCGATATACAGAACTCATGAAATGCCAAAGAGATAAAATAATAAGGGGGTGCTTAAAAGCATGAATGCCAAAAATATTTTTCATCTGTTCAGGCAGGAATTCCGCAGCAGCATCTACTTTAAGAAGATACTATATTCTTACCTGCTTGTATCCTGTGTGATATTTATCTTCTTCTCCGTCATATTCTTCATGTCCGCGAACAGAGATTATAATGACAGGCTTGAAGATTTACAGTCACAGATGCTTGCGCAGGCTTACAGCATTAACCAGACGGTTCTGAAGGATATCTGTGCCTACTGTGCTATACCCTGATGGACAGTAACACGATGTCAAGGCTCTTATACGAAGAGTCCTATGACAGCGTCCTGGGCGCGCTGGTCGTGAATCTGGATTATAACGAATACCAGGCGATGCTCTCTCT
>CALWGS010000092.1 GCA_944380155.1 uncultured Lachnospiraceae bacterium | reverse complement strand
AGGATCTTCTCGCTTACGTTCATCACCATTGCAGAGGCAGCCTGTGCGGCACCGGCCGGTGCAAGAGATGTAAGAACTAAAGCAAGAGCCATCACGAAAGAAAGCTTCTTAAAGAAATTCTTCATCTTTTTTCTTCCTCCTTAAGATATATGGTTTTTATTATATGTGCAGTGCCACTTCAGCGTCCCAGAAATCATCTCCTGCCGGGTGGTAAGGCCGTCAGGGGACACCCCTGTTCTTCCGAAAGAATCACATGCAAATATAATCGTTCCAATAACAAGATGATTATAACAACATTCACCTCAAAGGTCAAGCTTTTTTCCCGTGAAATGTTCTTTTTTCCTGAGCATCTCATCGGGAACACCAAGCCTTCGCCCCCACGGACTCCCGGCACTCACCTTGTACGGATGATTATATTCGGGCCAATGCCAACGGCCGCTTCGCGGCTGTCCGCCATAATCTCCAACGTTCCCCTTAAGCTTCGCCGTATAACTGACAGGATGTGACTGATTACACAGCTCCGCCCTCGAAGCACCCGGAATATTAAGGCTGTCGGTCTTGACTTGCTTATATAATGCACTTTGATTGTGTCAAAGATATGGCAGTGCTTTGTCATTTTTAGATTATTTTCACCTTTTTGAATTGGCATTCTCAATGCAGGAATATCTTTTTCCGATCATTTCCAACCTTCAGATCAGAATTTGGTGCGAATGCTTCGCTGACCGAATTGGGTTCATGCAAGCCCAAGAATCTCCTTCACAGTCTCCTTCATTTCATTCCTTTCGCATACTCTGTTATGAAGCACCGGCGCGCTGCGAAGCTCTTCAACGGCACGGGGTACCGGTGTGTGCGAATATGCTGAGAGCATATCAACCAGCTCAAGGTCTGTCCTGCCGTCACACTCTTCTCCGATCGCCTCCATCACGCTGCGCGGGAACTTGTAGGGACTTGCCGTCGAGGCAATGACCGTCACCGCGGTATCGGCGGACGCATCGCGGTAATCCTCATATACGGCGGCAGCTACCGCGGTATGGGGATCCAGAACATATCCATCCCGCTCATAGATCCTGCGTATTGCGAGAGCTGCCCTCTCCTGCGCAGCATATCCTCCTCTGAAGTCCTCCAGCTTCTCCTTCATTCCAGGTGTAATGGTGTATCTTCCCTGCCCGGAAAGCTCTTTCATCCGTTCCGCCGTTTCGGCCGCGTTATCTCCGGTGATTCGATAAATCAGCCGCTCCAGATTGCTGGAGATCAGAATATCCATCGAAGGAGAAGCCGTGAGGATGAATTCCCTGTTGCGATCATAGGTCCCGGTCTGAAAGAAGTCATACAATACCTTATTCTCATTTGACGCGCAGATTAACTTCCCGATCGGAGCTCCCGCCAGCTTCGCATAGTAAGCCGCCAGAATATTGCCGAAGTTCCCGGTCGGAACCACAACATTCACGGCCTGCCCCTCAGAGAGCTTCCCCGCCTTCCACAGTTTTGCGCAGGCATATACATAGTAGACAATCTGGGGAACCAGGCGCCCGATATTAATCGAATTCGCTGAAGAGAATCTAAGCCCGGCCCGCGCCATCGTGTCCGCAAGGGCTCTGTCTCCGAAGAGTTCCTTCACCCCGCTCTGAGCATCGTCAAAATTGCCGCGGATCCCGACTACCCGGACATTCTCCCCCTTCTGCGTTACCATCTGTCTCTCCTGAATCGGACTGACCCCATCCTTCGGATAGAAGACAATGATCCTCGTCCCCGGAACTCCCGCGAAGCCCGCAAGGGCCGCCTTCCCCGTATCCCCCGATGTGGCGGTCAGAATCACGATCTCATCCGTCACCTGATTCTTCCTGGCAGCCGTGGTCATCAGATGCGGCAGAATCGACAGCGCCATATCTTTAAAAGCAATCGTAGCTCCATGATACAGTTCCAGAAAATACGCCCCGTCCGCAACATGCAGCGGCGCAATCTCATCGGTATCAAACTTATCGTCGTATGCCTTCTCAATGCACCCTCTCAGCTCTTCTTCTGTAAAATCTGTCAGGAACAGCTTCATCACCTCATAGGCTGTCTCCTGATAACTCATATCTGAGAATTCTTGAAGGCTCTTATCCAGAACCGGCACCGATTCCGGCACATACAGCCCGCCGTCCTCCGCCAGCCCCTTCAGAATCGCCTCCGAAGCTCTGACCTTCCTTCCGTCACTTCTGGTACTTCTGTATAACAGCTCCATGCCAACCTCCCATAGAAATTAATTTGCTGTATTATAGCATGAAAGTGTGGCGGATACAATACTAATCATTGCTTACCCTCCAGACCTCTGAACAGACCTCAGGGGAGGCCGCAACGGGAATATCCTGCGGCCTCCCCTGAATCATTCAGAACAAGATTTCGTACCTTGATACGTTCTCTCCATCTCCTATTTAAAGAACTCATGTCCCCCATACTGGAACAGATAAGTCAAATTGTTGTCGAACCAGTCCATATTGTCCTGATCTGCATATTTCCTGGCTGCAAAGAAGAGGGCTCCCTCTGAATAATCCTCACCGGCCAGAGCCCGTTCCACTGCCTCAACGGTTTCCTCCGTTATCTCGACCGACCAGTATCGTTTATCCCGAATGGGGGAGAACTGATAGCAGTCTCCCGTTCTCTGGAACACAACCTCTTTAATCGTATTTGGAAAGTCATCGCTCATAACCCGGTTCAGCACGACATTCGCCACAAGAATTTTCCCCTTAATGTCCTGTCCGGTCGCTTCTGCTTCCACAATTCTTTGGAGAATTTCCACTTCTTCCTGTGTAATGCTGATCACGGTCCGGCTGACGGCGGCAGCCTCATCCGCGGCCTCGAAAGCTCTCCTCTTAACATCCGGTGCATGCAGATCCTGCACATCGTCCGGAACCACATCGTTCGCATCTTCCAAAGCCGTATCTTCCACAGTTTCCGGAGCTGTCTCCTCTTCCACAATCACCTCCCCGGCAGAATCCGGTTCCAGCGACAGAAGCGCCAGCTCTTCCTTCGTATCCATTGTCTGATTCTGATTCAGAATTCCGGCCTGTCCCAATGGATAGGCCCCAAGTATTGAGAACATCGCTATATTTTTATCGGTCTGTACAGGTGCCTGAGTTTCTGTTCCTTCTCCCTCAAATGTCAGTCTCTCCAGAGTTTCCGCCTTCACATGCTTCATCACAGGATCGGATACGGCCGCGTCATACTGAGTCAGACCAAAGACTGCCGAAACGGCTGCTATCACATAAGCAGCCTTCACCAGATTCCTGTACTCCTTCCAGAATCCGCGCACACGGGAAAGAAACCAGTTGTCTTTACGCATATACATGTCCCTTCCTGACCCGCGGGAGACAGGGCTTCTTTCCTGTCAGACATCCGCAGGCCATTGCTTATTTTTGTTGATCTATACTTATTTGCTCTATGATAAAGCTCGTCCGATACCTTGACCGTGAGCATATCATGGATTATATCATCCAAATTTTTCCTGTCAATACGGTTTTCCATTTTTCGGAAGTACGCCGGACAATACTGCCTTCCGCCTTGAATCCAAGTGCAATGTTGCATAATTTTTCTCCTGTTATTTCCATTTTCTTATTAAATTTGGCCATAGATTTGTTCATACTTTCTTAATATTTTATGATATATTTTATGCCAGTTTTTTGATTTTATACCTGTGCATACCAGTTATTATTTCTGGACTTTCTCT
>CALWGS010000091.1 GCA_944380155.1 uncultured Lachnospiraceae bacterium | reverse complement strand
AAGCCAATCGAATGATTCCGGTAGGTATCCCAGTCCCGATCCCTGAAATCCTTCGTGGAGCGGCCGTTGATCATCAGATCTCCTTCCGTATACTGATCCAGCCCTCCGATGATATTGAGCATGGTCGTCTTTCCGCATCCCGACGGTCCGAGAATCGACACGAACTCCGACTTCCGGAAGGTCAGGCTGATACCTTTCAGCGCCTCTACGGTCTCACCGCCTCCCGGATATTCCTTCTTAATATCCTTTAATTCAAGCATAGTTAAATCTTCCTTTCTGTTCTACAGGTCCATTCCCTGATTCCGGCGCCCTGAACACTCTGCCGCAGGGACTATCCTGTCTCATAAGCCTGCCGTCATTCCCGGGTTCCCCGGAACAACCCTTCCAGCACGGCCGCGCATCCGGAGATTCCGAGCTTTCCGCTGTCAAGGACAATCTCGTAATTCCGGAAATCATCCCATTTCTTCGCCGTATTGGCATAATAATAATTCGCCCGCTTCTTGTTGAATCGCTTCCTTGTGGCCTCCGCATTCCCTGCCGGAATTCCGTATTCCCGGATGATTCTCTCCCTCCTTGCCTGCTCATCTGAGCACCGGATATAGACCCTCACCACGTCCTCGCGGCCTTTCAGCGCCTCCTGGGCGCAGTGTCCCAGAAAAATGGCCCTCCCGCCGGATGCAAGCTGGCGGATCATCTGCTGCTCCGCTACGTAGATATGCCCGTCGCTCATCAGCATCTCCATATTGCCGGTATTCTCCTGCCCCATCAGAAACAGGGAATAGAGGAAGCTGTTGGTCACCGTTTCTTCATATTGCTGGATATGCTCAACCGACAGATGATACTGCTTCGAAACCTCCTCCAGAATCTCGTTCCCATAACACGGAATGCCCGTGAGCTCGGCAAGAAGCCGTCCAATCGCCGTTCCTCCGCTGCCGTATTCCCGTTCGATTGTAATATAATTTACTTTCATCGATTTCTCTCCCTTCTCAGATTCCCTCTTAAACCGGCCATCGCACCGATCCGCACGGAAGTTTCCTTTCTCTGTTCGAATCCATTATATATTGATTTCTATGCATTATGCAAGCTCCTCCTTCAAGAATTGCACAGAGGAAGCATTCTTAACAATCAGAACCGGAACATTCCGCGGCCGATTTTCCGGCAAAAAAACAACTCCGGGCAGCCGGTTGACCATGACAGACGCCGCGATCAACCCGCTGCCCGGAGCACTTCCCGCCTCATTGGAAGCGGTTATTTTCTCTTACACCCCGGACAGTCATCCTTACAGCAGGAACAGTACCTGCCGCTTCGAATCTGCTTCACCTTCCTGTAGACTACATAAGCGGCCCATCCTGCAATGAGTCCTCCGATTATAATTTCAGCCATATTTACCTCCTGTCAGAACAGGATCCTGTCAAAACAGGCTTCCAATCTGAAATACCAGTGTGGAGACCAGCCATGCGCAGCCAAGCTGCAGCAGAACGCTGACTCCGGTCCATTTCCACGACTTTAGCTCCCTGTGTATCATTGCAAGCGTTGCGATGCAGGGAACATACAGCAGGCAGAAGATCATCAGGCAGTATGCGTTCAGCGCGCCGAACCCATAGCCGGCAAGAATCTCCGCCAGACCGGTCATTCCCGCCGCTGAATTAATATTCGAAATTCCGAACAGAACGGCAAAGCTCGAGACCACAACCTCCTTGGCCGCAAGCCCTGAGATCAGAGCCAGAGCAATCTGCCACATACCAAGCCCTGCCGGTGCCAGAAGCGGTGCCAGAACCCGGCCGATTGATGCGCCGAAGCTTGCCGACATATCCTGCGTCATTCCCTCCGTTCCGAAATTCAGAAGGAACCAGATAAAAATAGAAGCCACGAAGATGGTCGTTCCCGCCTTGGTCAGATAATCCTTCACCTTATCCCAGACATAGATCGCAATCGTCCTTGTGTTCGGCGTCTTATATTCCGGAAGCTCAATCAGCAGAGGATTCATTCCTCCCGACCGATCCACCTTATGCATCAGAAAGGCTGCGAGAATCGCCACCGCCATTCCGATGACATACATGGAGAACGCCGCCGGCATCGCCGCCGACCCAAAGAACATCTCCGCGAACAGCACATACACCGGCAGTCTTGCCGAACACGACATGAACGGCGTCACCAGCACCGTTCTTCTCCGATCCTTTGGATCCTCCAGAGCCCTGGATGCCATGACCGCGGGAACCGTACAGCCGAATCCCAGAATCATCGGAATAAATGCCCGGCCCGATAAGCCAAGCTTACTCATCAGAGAGTCCATCACATAGGCCACGCGCGACATATAGCCGCTGTCCTCCAACAGCGCCAGCGCCAGGAACAGAATAAAGATATTCGGCAGGAAGGTAAGCACGCCTCCTACACCACTGATAATTCCATCCACGATCAGCGATTGCAGCACCTCTCCCGCGCCCAGAGCCTCAAGTCCTGCCGACACGGCCGCATTCACCTGATCCAGCGCCGCTTCGAAATACCCCTTCAGCCAGTCTCCAACCGTGAAGGTGAAGAAGAAGACCACTGCCATAATCAGAAGAAAGCAGGGAAGCCCCGTGACATTCCCCGTCAGCCATCGATCAATCCGATCCGTTACCGCGGCCTTCTTATTCTTGTTCACCAGACATTCCTCGATAATCTCTTCGATAAAGTCATACTTCTGATTAATGATATCCGTTTCATAACTCCGGTCAATAATATCAGAAAGATCCAGCCCGCACTCCGCCGTAATCTCCTCATCCTTCTCAAGAAGCTTGAGTGCGTACCAGCGGTAATTCTTCGTCTTAACCTTGCCGTCCGAACGCAGCCTGAGAATAATCGCATCAATCTTATCCTCAATCTCATCGCTGTACACAACCGTGTATTCATCATGGTGCTCATGCCTGTGACGGCTGGCCTCCTTCTCGGGATGGTGATGCTCGAGGTTATTATCCTTTCTCTTATCCTTATGATGCGCCACCGCATGCATCAGAATATCAAGTCCCGTCCTCTTTCTGGCCGAGACCGGAATGACCGGAATGCCAAGCATCTCGGGAAGCCGGTGCATATCAATCTCCATTCCGCGCTCTTCCACAATATCCATCATATTCAGAGCAAGAATGACCGGCTTGCCAAGCTCAATCAGCTGAAGCGTCAGATACAGATTCCGCTCAAGCGCCGACGCGTCCGCCACATCAATGATCACATCCACATCGGATTCCAGTATGTACTGCCTTGTCAGCTTCTCCTCCATCGTATAAGATGTCAGGCTGTAGATTCCCGGAAGGTCCACCAGCTTGAATACATGATCATGGTACTTCATGGCGCCTTCCTTCTTCTCGACCGTAACTCCCGGCCAGTTCGCCACCTTCAGCCTTGCGCCGGTATACGCATTGAACAGCGTCGTCTTCCCGCAGTTCGGATTCCCGACAAAGCCAACCTGCAATTCCTCTGCCACTTAGTCCTCCCTCCTTTCTTCCACCGCAACCGCTCCGGCAATCCCCGAACCGAACGCGAAGCGGGTTCCCCTCACCTTTACTACCATAGAGCCGTTCCGCTTTTTATTCATGATGAATACCGTGGTGCCGTTCGTCATTCCAAGCGCCTCTAAGCGGATCTTCGCCGCTCTCCCAAGGCTTACATCCAGCACCCGGTACCCCTTCCCCTTTTCTCCGTCACGCAGTGTCATACCCCTGTCCGCCTTTCCTACGCAAGTATAATCTAAATGATAACAATTATCATTTACCCTGATTATACTTCGATCGGATCAACTTGTCAACTACTGTCTGATTATTGGATCAGGGCTTTAAAAAGGCCGTGCCCCCGCCTACCGGCGGGAATAGACACAGCCGCAGTAATTCTGGCGGTACAGGCCGTATTCCTCTGACAGTTCCAGCGAACGCCTGTAACCGTTCTTCTTCTTAAAATCGGAATACAGGTAGCTGACCTGATATTCCTGCGAGAGCCGCGCTCCGATCTCATTGAGCTTGGCCGCATTCTTCAGGGGACTGATGCTTAACGTCGTGGTGAAATAATCAAATCCGCCCTCCGCCGCCCGCTCTGCCGCCTCTCTCAGCCGGAGCTCATAACAGCGGAAGCACCGCTCGCCGCCCTCCTTCACCTCTTCAAGTCCCTTCGCCATCTCGAAAAACACCTCCGGCCGGTAGGCTCCCTCCATGTAAGTGATCGGATGCCTTGCCGGAAGCCTCTCGATCAGACGTTTCTGTTCCTCGGCACGCAGCCGGTATTCCTCCGGCGGGTAGATATTTGGATTATAATAATCCACCGTAATCCAGAAATAATCTGACAGATAAGTAAGGCAATAGCTGCTGCAGGGGGCGCAGCAGCTGTGCAGCAGAAGGGAGGGAACGCGCCCCTCCCCTGTCAGCTTCTCAAGCTCCTTCTCAAGTTCCTTCTGGAAATTGACGGTTGTATAATTTGGATAGTCCTTCATCTGATATCGCTGCTTCCTTCTGTTGATTCCTTAACAGGTAACAATATGAAGCTTCTTTAATGCCGCAGTGAACTTGTCCGGATTCACCGGCTTGCCCGCGTAAGCATCGCACCCAAGATCAAAGGCCTTCTTCACCTGATTTCCCGCATTGATCTTTGATATTACAACCAGCTTCGCCCGGTTCTCCTGTGCGACGCCCTTCTCCTTCTCGAACTCACGGATCTCCTTAATCACCTGGTAGCCGTCTTTATCCGGCATAATAATATCAAAACACAACATATCATACGGGGTGTTGCTCTCAAGCGCCCGACGAAATACCTCTACAGCCTCTTCTCCGCCGGATGCCGTATCACAATCCCCGTATACGGACAACAACTCGATGATCTGCTCTCTTTCCGCCTTTTCCTGTTCAATCACTAAGATTCTCATACTCTCTCCCTTCTGTCTGTGCGCTGATGTAAGCCTTCAGATAATCCGTCAGCTTCTTCATCTGCTCATCCGTCCCCACAGTAATCCGGAGATACTGATCAATCCGAGGCTTATCAAAATACCTTACGAAGATATTCTGCTTCCGGAGAGCCGCAAAGAGCTGCGCGGCCGGAATGCTCTCATGCCTCGCGAAGATAAAGTTCGTCCGGGAATCCGGGAACGTAAAGCCGAGCGCACGCAGCGCACGCTTGGCCTCTTCCCTTGTCCGGATTACCCTGCGGGTCGTCTCTATAAAATATTCCCGATCCTTCACCGCCTCCGTTCCCAAAATAATCGAAGGCAGATTCATAGTGTAAGAATTAAAGGAATATTTCACGTTGTTCAATGCCGCAATCAGCTTGCTGCTTCCCATCGCGAAGCCGATCCGCAGCCCTGCCAGGGACCGCGACTTAGAAAACGTCTGGACCACCAGCAGGTTGTCATAGGTCTCAAGGAGGCTTCTTGCCGACACGCCCCCGAAATCAATATAGGCCTCATCCACAATGACGACGCATCCCGGATTATGCCGGATGATATCCTCAATCACCTCGATCCCCTCACAGACCGAAGTCGGCGCATTGGGATTCGCAATCACAATGCCCCCGTTCTCCCCGTAATAGTCCTCCTTCCGGATATGGAACTCCTCATCCAGCGCCGGAGTCCGGAACGGAATCCGAAACAGCGAGGCCCAGACCTCATAGAAGGAGTAGGTAATATCCGGGAACACAACGGGCTTTGCAGAATTAAAAAAGGTCAGAAACGACATGGCCAGCACATCATCCGATCCGACCCCCACAAAGATCTGATCCCTCCCAAGCTGATAATACTCTGCCAGCGCGTCTACAAGCATCCCGGCCCCCGGATCGGGATACAGCTTAAGCTGTCCCGCTTCCATCTCCCGAAGTGCCTTCTGCACCCCGGGCGCCGGAGGGTATGGGTTCTCGTTCGTATTCAGTTTAATCATACCGTCAAACCGCGGCTGCTCGCCCGGAACATACGGTACCGCCTTCCTGACATTCTCTTCCCATGCAGTCATTCTTCAGTTCCTCTTTTCATGTAGTTGCTGATATTATAATTCACAAATCGTGTAATTTTCATATAATTCATAATACGTGTCTTATTTTAATTATAAATATAACCTTTGTTTTCACAAGTATATCAGACTTCCGCTTTCTTTGCAAGAGGCATTTTTATTTTTATTCCAATCAAATACGGAAGCCAGACATACGGACCGGCAGGCAGCCGCAAGCGCTTACGTGCCGTTAATCTCCCCGCCGCATTTGTGGCAGAATTCCAGACCCTGGAAGGTCACTCCTCCGCAGTCCGGACAAATAATTCTCTCCGGAAGGATCTCCCGCTCCACCACTTCATATTCCTCCTCTCCCTCCTTCTCCTGAGGAAGTTCTTCTTTCTTCCCTGTCCGCGCTCTTGCCGCAGGATCCGCCGTACCGATCTGGATGACCTTCTTCGGCAGAATCCGCGTGAATCGTCTCTTCTTCATGTCCGCTCCTTCCCCCCTGCGTTCTCAGTATAGCGAATCCTCCCGCGAATTGCAAGAAATCTTATCCCGCCGTCCGGATGCTGCGGAAGCTCTCGTAGAGATTCATCCTTCCGTATCCCCACTCCGGATTGGGATAAGCCAGAGCCGGACTTCTTACGGCCCCCCGAATCAGCAGCTTCTTAATTTCCATGGCATCCAGATAGGGGTAGTTTCCCCGAACCGTCCCCCATTCCAGAATCAGAGCGGCCGCACCCGCCGCGAATGCCGATGCGATACTGCTTCCCGTCCGCCTTGCGTATCCCCCTCCCGGAACCGGACCGTACTCGTTCACCCCCGGAGAAGCGAAATCCGGCTTCACTCTTCCGTCCCGGGTATATCCTCTGCTCGAATTCAGATACAGGCTGTTATCCGAGTCCCGGTACACCGCCGTTGTAATTACCGCGTCGGAGTTTCCCGGTTCGCAAATCGTAATCTCCGGATCCGGCCTTAAGAACCGGGTCTGCGGACCGACGAACCCTTCCATCAGCAGCCACATATCGAATATCCCCCCGATTCCCGCTTCGTCATAGACCCGGATTCTCCAGATTCCGGCGCTCGGATTTTGGAAGCGCAGCACAATGAGCTGATCGCCGGTTCTCGGCTCCAGGATCCGGTACTCCAGGAAAACGACAGTCGACTCGAACAAGAAGGAAACTCTCTGGCTCTCCTGAATTCTCGGAGCAATCCGGGAGATCTCCTCCCCTCCGGGCGTAATCAGGGAAATCGTAAAGACATTCGGAGCCGCCGCCCACGGCTCCAAGAATACCCCCTCCTCCCCCTTTTCAATCCTGAGTTCCACCTCCTCATACTCTCCCTCAATCGGGCCTCCCCGGTAATGATGCCCCTGATTCCCCTCATTTCCCGCCGCAGCCGTCACGGCTCTTCCGAAGCTTCTGGCAATATCCGCAAGGAATTCGTCCACAATTGACAGCCCGTTATGTCCCCCGTTATTGGTCCCGATTCCAAGGCACACAATCATGGGCTGGTTCCTTGTTACCGACAGCTCCTCAAGATAACGCAGCGCAAGCAGGAGATCATTCTCCTGATAGCACTGCGCCTCCTCTCCGATAAAGAAATACTCCCTGATATAACGCTTTGCCTGCTTGAGCTTCACAACGGCAATATCCGCCTCCGGCGCGGCTCCGGAGAAATCCGCCTCCCCGATTTCGCTTCCCGCGGCTATCCCTGCCAGAAAGGTTCCGTGCCCTGCGGTGTCCCGGCTCTCCACAATCTCATACGGATCGCCGCCCGCAAGCGCCTCATTGATCTGATCCGCCGTATACTCGCTTCCGAACAGAAAGCCTCCCGGCGGAGTTCCGGTCTGAACCGTCTGATCCCAGATGCGTACAATCCGCGTGCGGCCGTCCCGGGTCTGAAACGCCGGATGCGTGTAGTCAATTCCGGTATCCACGAATCCTATCAGCACTCCCCTGCCCCGAAGATTCAGATAAGGCTGCCGGCGAAGACGCAGAATCCCCGTATTTTCCAGACTGAGCAGATCCAGAAGACCGTAGCATTTCGGAACATATTGATAAGCAATGGCGTATTGTTCCCGATTCGGAACGAGAGAGGCATTCACATGAATGACCATATATTTTTCATTGATCACCTGATGGCATACCGCGTCCGGGAACTGACGGGCATATTCCTCCGGAGATCCCGTATAG
>CALWGS010000090.1 GCA_944380155.1 uncultured Lachnospiraceae bacterium | reverse complement strand
CAACAAAGGAATGATACGGATTATGGCTTCATTTACATTAGATATTAGCAGCGCCGCGGGAGCGACCGCTGTTTCCAATCTTTTTATTGATACCTATATGCCTAAGGCCAGCGGGTCGTTCGTGAAGGTCTACCTCTGTCTTCTCCGGCATGTGCAGTTTCCCGGCACAGCCGTTACGCTGTCTCTGGTCGCCGATGTGCTGGAGGAGTCAGAGAAGGACATTGTCAGGGCGCTGAACTACTGGGAGAAGGAAGGACTCATGCTTCTGAACCGGGATGACGGCGGGAATATTACCGGAGCCCGTTTCCTTGCCCCGGAACGCCGGGAGAAAGCCGAAGAAGACTTAGCCAGGCCGGATTCCGCTGCCCTGCCGTCCGCCGTCTCTCCTCTTCCCGACTTTGACGCGGATATCGCGGCTGCGGAGGATGACGTTCCGCCGGCAGGCAGGCCGGAGCAGTTTGAGAAGCCGGATTACACAGAGGCTCAGATTGAGCAGATGAAGGAGAATGAAGAGGTCAAATGGATGCTGACCGTGATTGAGGTCTATCTGGAACGCCTGCTCAAGCCCGCGGATGTCCAGCTCATCCTCTACCTGTATGAAAGCCTTGGATTTTCGGCGGAATTGATTCTCTATCTGTATGAATACTGCGTCTCCCGCAACAAGAAGAGCCCCTCCTATGTGGAAGCAGTTGCGCTTTCCTGGGCGGAAGAAGGGATTGATACGGTCGAGAAGGCAGAGGCCGCTTCCGCGGTCTATACAAGCGGCTTTCAGACCGTGAATAAGGCCTTCGGATTGAACCGCGCTCCGGGCAGCTCCGAACGGCAGTACATCCAGAAGTGGTTCGGTGCCATGCAGTTTGAGAGCCGGATCGTCGAAGAAGCGTGCAGCCGCGCCCTGCTACAGACCGGCAAGCCGGACTTCAAGTACGCCGACAGGATTCTGGAGAACTGGAAGAAGGACGGGGTATCCTCCCTCGCGGATGTTGCCGCAAGTGACGAGCGCCACGCGAAGGAGACGGCAGCCAGGAAGGCAGCCGGTCCGCAGAAGGATTCCCAGCCCCGGCCTTCCTCGAATAAGTTTAACGCATATCCGCAGCGCAGTTATTCGGGCGAGGAGTTCGCCTCTATGGAGCAGCGCCTGCTGGCACAGCATCTGCGCCCCGGGAATGAGGACACGGGCGGGAACGGGAGGTGAGTCCATTGGGATTAAAGAACTATCAATACAGCCAGATTCTCCGGGAATATGACGCACGGAGACTTCGCGCGAAGCATGAGCAGGATCAGCGGATCCGGGAGGTGAAGGAGCGGATTCCGGAGATTGCGCGCCTGGATCAGCAGATTGCCGAGCAGTCGATCCGCCGTGCGAAGCTGAGCCTGAGCGGAGACAGTGCGGCACTTGACGGCCTGGAAGAGGCAAACCGGGCGCTTTCTCTTCAGAAGAAGCGCCTGCTGGCAGCGCACGGGTATCCGGAGGATTATCTGGCGCCGAAGTATCAGTGCCCGGACTGTCAGGATACCGGATATATCGGCACGGAGAAATGCCACTGCTTCAAACAGGCCGTCGTGGATCTGGTCTACGCGCAGTCCAATGTCCGGGAGGCGGTCAGGACAGAGAACTTCGATACCTTCCGCTTCTCGTATTACACGGAGAATTACGTTGACGAGCTGACCGGACTGACGCCGCTTGAGAATATCCACAAGGTTGTGAATACTGTCAGGTCCTTCATCCGACACTTCGATTCTTCCTGTGAGAATCTGCTGCTGTATGGCAATACGGGAGTCGGCAAGACCTTCCTGTCCAACTGTCTGGCAGGCGAGCTGCTAAACACGGCACATACGGTGATTTATCTGACGGCCTTCCAGCTCTTCGACATTCTCGAACAGAACAAGTTCGGCCGGGGGGACGAGCCGGAGCGTCTGCGCAGCCAGTTTGAATATATTCTGGACTGCGACCTGCTGATTATCGATGATCTGGGAACTGAACTTGCGAATGCCTTCACCACCTCCCAGCTGTATCTGTGCATCAATGAACGCTGGCTGAACCGGAAATCGACCGTCATCTCTACGAATCTATCGTTAGAACAACTGGATTCCACTTATGGTGAACGTATATTTTCAAGAATTATGAGCAATTATACATTATTGAAGATTTTCGGCGAAGATATCCGGATTAAGAAGCTGCTTGGATGAGGCTCACAACGCGCTCCCGTAAAGGAATTGCATGATCTCTGCCAATTTTTCGTAAATTTTTTCCTTGACGAACCATGTCGCAAATAGTATGATTAACACGTACTAACCAACGGAACTTTTTTAGGAGGAATCTATCATGTCGCAGCAAGATATTGCTTTGGAAACAATACCGGTGGGTACTTTAGGGATTATTGCCCTGGAAAGCAGCAAGGCTCTTGGCCAGAAGGTGAATGATTATATCGTTCAGTGGAGAAGAGAAAGAGAGAACGAGCACAAGGATAACATCGCATTCGCGGGCTATCAGAGAGATTCCTATCTGATTGAAGCTTCCTGCCCCCGCTTCGGCACCGGCGAAGCCAAGGGAATTATCCGCGAGTCAGTGCGGGGCGATGACCTCTATCTCCTTGTGGATGTATGCAACTACAGTCTGACCTATACCGTCTGCGGGCACAAGAATCATATGTCCCCGGACGATCATTTTCAGGATCTGAAGCGTGTCATTGCCGCGCTCGGCGGTAAGGCAAGGCGGATTACCGTGATTATGCCGTTCCTGTATGAGAGCAGGCAGCATAAGAGAAGCTCAAGAGAATCTCTTGACTGTGCGCTTGCGCTTCAGGAGCTGGTCAACATGGGCGTAGAAGGAATTATCACCTTTGACGCGCATGATCCGAGGGTCCAGAACGCGATCCCTCTCAAGAGCTTTGAGACCGTTCAGCCGATTTACCAGTTCATCAAGGCTCTGCTCAATAACGTGCCCGATTTGACGGTGGATGCCGGGCACATGATGATTATCAGCCCGGATGAAGGCGCAATGAACCGCGCCGTCTACTTTGCGAACGTGCTGGGCCTTGATATGGGTATGTTCTATAAGCGCCGTGATTATACCAGAATCGTGAACGGACGCAACCCGATTGTTGCGCATGAATTTCTCGGAACGGACGTGGAAGGCAAGGACGTCGTGATTATCGATGATATGATCTCCTCCGGCGACAGTATGCTGGATGTCGCGACCGAGCTGAAGCGCCGCAAGGCGGGACGTATCTTCATGTGCTCTACCTTCGGTCTGTTCACCAATGGTCTGGAGAAGTTCGATAAGGCATATGAGGACGGCCTGATCTACCGGGTGCTGACAACGAACCTGATTTATCAGCCGAGCGAGCTCCTTGCAAAGCCTTATTATATCAATGTAGACATGAGCAAGTACATTGCCCTCTTAATTGAAGCACTGAACCACGACTCCTCGATCAGTGAGTATTTAAGCCCGACCAAGAGAATTCAGAGATTCCTCAATCAGTATTACAGCAGGAAGAATGGGGAGTCGGACAACGCATAATACGGCACCGATTCCAGATCGGACAGCGGAGCGCCATCCCATCATTCCGGGAACGCTCCGCTGTTTTACGTGAATTCAGTTCTAGGGCAGGCAGATATCATGATGGGGCAGCCCAAGCCTGTCCGCAGCCTCTCCTTCCCGCTCCTGGCAGGTGAAGAGCAGAATCTGGCGCTTCCCGCCGCCGGCCAGGGATGCCAGTACCCTCTCAAGCCGCTCCTCGTCATAATAGGCGAAGCAGTCATCCAGAATCAGCGGAATATCCTCTCTTCCAAGCAGGCTTCCCGCAACGGACATCCGAAGCGCCAGGCAGGCCTGATCCATCGTTCCAATGCTGAGCCTCTCCAGCGGGATATGATGCTCCCCGCAGCCAACCCGGATATTTAACTTCTCATCCAGATAAGCCGAGGTATGCTCCCCGCCCGTGTAATCTGCCAGAGTATTCGAAAGCATCCGGCCAAAGTGTCCCCCAAAGCTGTCATGAATCCGGGCCGAGAGCTCTTCAATCGTCCGGATTGCAAGCAGAACAGCCTCATGCTCCTTCCGGTTCTGCTTCATTGCCTCAGTCAGATCCCTGTATTCAGCCCGGTTCTTCTCAAGCCGCTCCTCTTCTTCCCGTGCGCGCTCAAGCTCCCAGAGAAGTTTCTCCATGGCGATTTCACACTCTGTCTGCTCCTTCTTCCATCCTTCTAATCGTTCTCCGCTCTCCCGCTCCGATGCGCCGACCCGCCTGTCAAGCTCCGCCATTGCCTGGTCATCCGGCCCGGATTCCAAAGACAGTCCGAAGGATGCGGCATAGTCCGCGATTTCCCTGCGGATTCCCGCAATCCTGTGTTCCATCTCCCGAATCTGATCCGCCAGGGCATCTGCCTGCTGTCTTTGCTGTGCAGCCGCCGCCTCTGAGCGAAGTGATGCTTCGTACATGGCGCGAAGTGACGCTTCATCAGATACGCCGCATTCCTCAAGAATCTCATCCCTCTGCCGCATAAGATCCTCCATCCGCTCCCTCCGTCCGCTTCTCTGATTACGGGATCCGAAAGATTCTTCTCTGCTTCTCTTTCCGGAAAGCAGGCCGTATCCGGCTCCCGCCGCCGCAAGAAGGACTCCCGCCGCCGCTCCCAGATACGCCGCAGGGGCATCCGCAAGCAGAAGGCTTAAGATTGCCGCCAGCATGCCAAGTCCTGCCAGGAGGGCTCCCTTCAGCCGCCTGACCGGATCCGGCCTTCGCCTTTCCTCCCGCGCTTCCTCCCAATCCCCTTCCCCGCTGTCATCCGGCTCCTCTCTATCAAGCGCGCGGTACGCGGCCCGGATCTCCTCCAATTCTGCCATCCTCTCACGAAGCATTCCCTGCTCTGTTCGGCTCCGCTGTTCCTCCCACAGTGCCCGTTTCAATTCCTGCTCCCTGTGCGACAGCGCCCCGGCCTGCTTCCGGTACTCCTGATAGACTCTGTATTTCTCCCGGATAGCCGGGTACTCCTCCGACAGTCCGGAAGGTGCGCGGTGCGGCTCCCCGCGGGATGTTACAGAGGCACTTCCGCCCGATTCTGTCCTCTCTTCCGCCATCCGCCGCGCAAGCTCCTTCTGACGAAGCAGAAGCGCTTCTCTTCGGGCGGGTACTTCGGCAAGAAAGGACAAGGCCTCTTCTCCTGCCTGAATCTCCTGCCCAAGCTCTTCGATCCGTCCGGAAGGGTTCTCTGCATCTAACTGCTTTCTGATCCCGTTCAGTTTCTTGAGTGCCCGCCGGACATCAACCTCACAGTCCCCGGCTGCCGCGAGATTCGCAATATAATTGCGGATCTGCTCCGCCAGCTCCGCATCCGTTCTCGCCTTCTGCTGTTCCACACTGACCGTGTTCCGATACAGACTCTCCGTCAGCTCCGGAATCAGATCCGTAATCCGTCCCGACGGCAGAGACACCTCCCGTCCCGTATCCAGGCAGATGCAGGAGACGCTCCGGGAACTCTTATGAAAGCTCCTGCTGATCCGGTAATGCTTCCCGTCCAGCTCAAAATCCATACTCCCCCCGAAGGCCGCGGGCGTATCCCAGGGAAGATATCTTGTGTACGGATCGTCTCTCCCCGCTCTGCCTCTCGGTCTCTCAATCCCAAAGAGCATCGCACGGATGAACGCGTGTATCGTTGACTTCCCCGCTTCATTCCTCCCGTACAGAATCGTCAGCCCCGGTTCTAACGTCAGAACCTTACCCTGAAATCTGCCAAAATTCTTCAGTACCAGCCGTTCAATGACCACCCCGCTCCCCTTCCTTTCCGTCCGGCGAGAGCAGCGCCTCAATTCCATAATACAGCGCTTTCCTGGCCAGCTCCTCATCTGTGCCCGCCCTGTCCCTGATGCTCTCGATGTACATTCCGATCAAATTGCCGCGGCTGCGCGCATAGAGGCTCTCAAAATCATAATCCGGCGCCGTATCGTCCACAACCTCCGTCACTCTTCCAAGCCTCATAAACTCTTCCTTCTGGTAATGGATCCCTTCCCCGCGGACTCCCGTGAGATGAATTCGGAAGATCCCCCTTTCTCCAAAGGCCGCCATCTTCTCCCTCGCGGCATCCAGCAGGGACGCATTCACAGCATTCGAATCCGAAACCAGTTCCAGGGTCACATACTGCCGGAGCGAGCACGGAAGGAAGCGGAGCGTAAGCCTGGAATCCGGCTCCGACATCCCCCCGCTGTATGCTTCTTCCTCCTCATACGCCTCCTTGGTCAGCTCCCCAAGAATCACTCCGTGCTCGCCCTCTTCCGTCTTATCCAGAGGCTCAAGAGAGCCGGAATACGCCATTCTCCTTCCGATCCGCTCGGGCTTGTGGATATGCCCCAGCGCCACATAGTCGAAGCCATTCCCCGCAAGGCGCTTCTTATCAATCGGGACATGCGATGCATCCCCTCCGTGAGCCAGAAGAATATTAATCCGCTCCCGCACCCCGGGCCTTACCTCATCGTATCTCGCCTCGCAGATCTCCCTGCCGTGATAACTGAAGCCGTAGACTTCTGTATTCAGTTCCTCCAGATATACGCTGTCCATCTCCTCCGCAGACAGCATCACAACATTCGGACTCCACGTAAATCCACTGTAAGCCGAGTGCGGCCCGATGAAATCATGATTGCCTGCGATCATAATGATCCTGGTATCCGCAATCTTGGAGAACTGATAATTCAGCTCTTTCAGCTCGCTTACGGCAGGCTGCCTGTGAAACAGATCTCCCGCGATCAAGAGCAAATCGATCCGCCTTTGTCCGCACAGCCTCAGTACCCGAAAGAAGCTCTCATACAGCTCATCCTTCCGTCCCTCGGCCCACTCCCGCCCCGCTTCCGGAGCCGCTCCCAAATGAACATCCGCCAGATGAATGAATCTCATACCGTCCTCTTTCCCAATCTCCCTATCTGGGTTCCGCAATCAGCACATGAATCAGAACCTCTCTCCCCTGCTCATCCACAGCCCGGTATCCCTTGCTCAGCACCCAGACCAGCTTTCCTTCCTTATTGAGGATCCGAATTCTTACCTCGAAGAAGCTGCTTGTATTCAGCTGAGACGCCAGACTGTCATGCAGGAATCCAAGCTCCGGAGGATAGACCAGATCCGTCATCTTCAGAAACCGCCCGTTAAACTCCCCCGTCCGATACCCCAGAAAATGGATCAGATTCCTCCCCGCATGTACAATCGTGAAATCTTCATCATTCCTGACAAGCAAAAGCCCAACTGCGTGCTCCGATTCCCGAAGTTCCTTAAAATATCTCTCCCCCTCGCCAATCAGATCCCTGTCCTCCGTCCGGGAAACCGGCACAGGGACCGCCATCTCCCGTAATCTATCCTCTGCCATATATGCACATCCTCCATCCTGTTAATTCCGTCTTTTTGAGTTGCTTTCCTTTCATTATTACATGTTTTCACAGGGATAGCAACAAAAAAACTGGTATTTCCTTTAATTTTATGATTGCATTCCGAAATATTGTGTGTTATACTTTAGAAGTCAGTTTCAGCCGGACAATATCATCCCGGCGGATGAATGACATGGAGATATAGCTCAGCTGGGAGAGCATTCGCTTGACGTGCGAAAGGTCATGGGTTCGAGTCCCCTTGTCTCCATTCGTAACAAGAATCCGAACCCGTTCCCGGGTTCGGATTTTGTATATTATGCTCTATTGATGACGAACTGGTACAGTTCATTCAGAAGGAGGTTCTATATGCCGCTGCCCAGAGAACACATCTACACCATCGACGATATCTACGCCCTGCCTGACGGACAGCGCGCGGAGCTGATTGACGGACAGATCTATATGATGGCTCCGCCAAACCGCATGCACCAGGAACTGGTCAGCCAATTGATTCAAGTGATCGGCCACTTTATCACAAAGAATCATGGTCTTTGCAAAGTCTACCCCGCCCCCTTTGCCGTCTTCCCGAACGCAGACGACAAAGCCTATGTTGAACCCGATATCAGTGTGATCTGCGACCGGAACAAGCTGGACGACCGGGGCTGCAAGGGCGCTCCGGACTGGATCATCGAAATCGTTTCCCCTTCCAGCCGAAGGATGGACTATTCGACCAAGAATGCCCTCTATTCTGACGCGGGTGTCCGGGAATACTGGATTGTCGATCCGGAGAAGGAACGTGTTACCATCTATCACTACGAAGAGGATGCCGCCCCGACCATTTATCTGTTCACCCAGGCGATCCGGGCGGGCATATTCGAAGGGCTTTCGATCACGGTTGCGGAGCTTGTGCAGTAGGATTGCAGCGGAGGGGTTTTTGTGTTATGGTCAGGGGTTCGAACCCCGTTACCTCTCTCTGCAATACACCGTCTCCCCATCCTTTATCGTCTCAAGCACCGTAATCCCCCGAATCCGATCCTTTCCCGCGCGGAGCGGATCTTCGCTCAATATGACAAGATCCGCCCGCTTCCCTTCCTCAATACTCCCCTTTGAACTTTCCTCATGGTACTGAACAGCGGCATAGATTGTAACCCCTTTCAGCGCATCAAGGCAGGATACCGCCTCCTCCTGCGAGAGCCGGATTCCTCCCTTCGTCGTCCGATTCACCACGCACCATACCGTCTCTAACATATCCGGTTCGATAACCGGAGTGTCCTGATGAAGCGTATAGATCACGCCGGCATCCAGAGCCGTTCTCACCGGGCTGATACGCTCCGCCCTCTCACGCCCGAGGTTCTTCAGATGCACATCCCCCCAATAATAAATATGCGCGGCGAAGAAGGAAGGGATCATCGAAATACGCGCCATGCGCCGGATCTGATCGCCTCTTGCGAACTGCGCGTGAATCATGACAGGACGGATATCCTTCCCCATACCGCCTGCATCCACAATCTCCCTCGCCGCCTTCTCTGCCGCATTCAGGAATTGCTCTGCCGCCGCGTCTCCGTTACAGTGCGCAAGGATCTGCATATCCTCCTTGTATGCGGTTTCCACATACTGCTCCACCTCCGCCTCACTGTATGTCGGATATCCCCGGTATCCGTCTTCGGCTCCCTCATACGGACGGCTCATCCAGGCTGTTCTGCCCTGCGGAGAACCATCCAATATGATCTTGTATCCTCCAATCTTAAGGTGATTCTGATACCGCTTCACATACTCCGTCCTTCCGCCCAGCTCCTTTGCATTCTTCATATCGGGATATCCTACAATATCCGCCTTCAGAACCCCTTCCTGTCCTGCCCGCGCCAGAAGCCGGAAGCCGTCCTCCTTCATCAGTCCGTCCTGAATCGTGGTAATGCCGTGGCTTAAGTACACCTCCTGCGCCTTCCTAAGCCCCTCCATCTCCCGCTCCGGATCCGGTGACAGCAAAGAACCGGCTCTTCCAATTAACGCGCTTTCCTCCAGATATCCGTTCGGTTCCCCGAATCCGTTTCCTGTCCCTATCTCTGATCGCTCCCGCCCGGGACATCCCTGCTCCGTTACACGCCCAATCCTGCCGCCCTCCGGATCCGGCGTATCCTTCGTAATTCCCATGCGCTCCAATCCCATGCTGTTGACAACACCCATATGTCCCGATGCGTGAGAGATCAGGACCGGATTTCTGGTAAAACAATCCAGATCCGATTTGTCCGGCTGCCTCCCGTCAGGGAAAATATTATGATCATAGCCGAAGCCGATAATCCACTCCCCGTCCTTCACCTGATGCTTCACCCGGTAATCCTCAAGCCTTGCGCAGACAGCATTCATATCGGGAAGCTCTGCTAATGGCACCAGCCCCATCGTCGAAGCCAGCGCCGTAATGTGGCTGTGGGAATCTATAAACGCGGGCATCAGGCAGCGTCCCATCAGATCCACCATACAGGTGGACACATCCTGATGCTTCATCACATCCTCTTCATTCCCAACCGCCCGGATCACTCCGTCCTCAACAAGCACCGCCTCCGCATACAGCGGCTCTGCCATCGTCAGAATCGCGCCTCCATAATAAATCGTCTTACCCATAATACATACGCCTCGCTTTCCGTAAGGCTGCCCTCCCCCTCCCAAACAGCAGCCCTTTTCCCGATTCTTCCCATAATGGCGTCGTTAAAACCATATTCTGCGAATCATAGAATTCCGGTGGAAACATTGCAGAGCACGGTTCCTGCCCACACTGAAAACATTTCACGGGCGGCATGGCGCAACTTTCCTGACTTCCTCTTGACAGTCCTCTCAAAAAAGCCTATAATACGGATAGCAATTAAGTTGAGTGACTAAACTAATTATATTCATTACCATGAAAGGTTGAGGTGTTACAATGAAGAACATTCCGGAAGTGAAATTAGGCATCATTGCCGTAAGCAGAGATTGCTTCCCCATGACGCTCTCCGCAAGCAGAAGAGCCGCCGTTGTAAAGGCTTATGAAGAGAAGGGATTATCCATCTATGAATGTCCCACAACCGTTGAGAATGAGTTACATATGCAGAAGGCACTGGCCGAAATAAAGGAAGCCGGCTGCAACGCTTTAGTTGTGTACCTTGGCAACTTTGGTCCCGAGACCTCCGAGACCCTGATTGCGAAGTACTTCGACGGTCCTGTCATGTATGCTGCCGCTGCCGAGGAGGCAGGCGACAAGCTGATGGATGACCGCGGAGACGCATACTGCGGTATGCTCAACTGCAGCTACAACCTGAAGCTGCGTAACCTTAAGGCATATATTCCGGAGTATCCGGTCGGCACCCCTGCAGAAGTTGCCGATATGATCGCAGATTTCGTTCCGGTTGCCAGAGCGATTATCGGACTGAACAACTTAAAGATTATCTCCTTCGGCCCGCGCCCGCAGGATTTCCTTGCCTGCAACGCGCCGATTAAGCAGCTCTACAATGTCGGCGTTGAGATCGAAGAGAACTCCGAGCTGGATCTGTACGCAGCTTACCATGAGCATGCGAATGATCCCAGAATTCCTGATGTCATGAAGAGCATGGAGGAAGAACTCGGCGAAGGCAACAAGATGCCCGGAATCCTTCCCAAGCTCGCGCAGTATGAGATCACGCTGCTTGACTGGGCTGAGGCTCACAAGGGTTCGAGAGACTATGTTGTATTCGCGAACAAGTGCTGGCCTTCCTTCCAGACCCAGTTCGGCTTCGTTCCGTGCTATGTGAACAGCCGCCTGACCGCAATGGGCATTCCGGTCTCCTGCGAGGTTGATATCTACGGCGCGTTAAGCGAATACATCGGTACCTGCGTCAGCAACGACTGCGTTACCCTGCTTGACATCAATAACTCCGTTCCTGCGGATATGTATGCTTCTGAGATCGCGGGCAAGTATGACTACACCCTGAAGGATACCTTCATGGGCTTCCACTGCGGCAATACTCCTTCCTGCAAGCTCTCCTTCTGCTCCATGAAGAATCAGAAGATCATGGCAAGAAGCCTTGAGCCGAATCAGGAGCCGAATATCACAAGAGGTACTCTGGAAGGAGATATCGCTCCCGGCAAGATCACCTTCTACCGCCTGCAGAGCACATCCGACGCGAAGCTCGTCGCTTACATCGCGCAGGGCGAGGTTCTTCCGGTTGCCACCAGGTCCTTCGGCAGCATCGGTGTATTCGCCATTCCGGAGATGGGACGCTTCTACCGTCATGTCCTGATCGAGGGCAACTACCCGCACCACGGCGCGGTTGCGTTCGGCAACTACGGCAAGGCGCTCTTTAGCGTATTCCGTTACCTGGGCGTAGAGAACATCGGCTTCAACCAGCCGAAGGGTATGCTGTATAAGACGGAGAATCCGTTCGCATAAGACACCCGTACAAGGAGCTGCCCATGGTAGTTTACTACCAGGGTAGTAAACTACCATGGGCAGTAAACTACGCACAGCAGCAGGTCGCCCT
>CALWGS010000089.1 GCA_944380155.1 uncultured Lachnospiraceae bacterium | reverse complement strand
CCGGTAAGCAGCAGATGATTCCCGATTTGACGAAGCCTTTGCGCAGGTACCTTGGACAGGACTCCGTACTGCGGATTCTCCTCAAGGCGGTACTGGCGGATCCTGGCCGTATTGGCCCCGTGCAGGGTATCCAGGATGGTTCCCATGCCGTAACGCTGCCCGCAGTCCCTCACACATGCAATCATGGCCGCAGCCTCTTTTGTCACATCCTGTTCTTCGAACCGAGCCAGACAGTTCGAGCAGTTCCCGCAGTCATTCTTCCCGGATTCTCCAAAATACCGCAGGATATAATCCCGCAGGCAGTGACTCGTGAAGCAATAATACGTCATTTTCTTAAGCCTCTCCCGATCCCGCTCCATAACGACCAGCCGCGTCACGGGATCCAGCTCCTCATTATCCCGGTTATGTTCAATAAACATCTGATTTGTTACTACATCCTGTCCACCGTAGAACAGAATGCATTCCGCAGGCGCACCGTCCCTCCCCGCCCGACCCGCTTCCTGATAATAACTCTCCAGGTTCTTCGGCATATTGTAGTGAAGCACATACCGGACATTCGACTTATCAATCCCCATCCCGAACGCGTTCGTCGCCACCATAATGGGAGCGGCATCATACATAAACGCGTCCTGATTCTGCCTCCTCTCCTCATCATCCAGCCCCGCATGATACCGTACAGCCGAAAATCCATCTCCCCGCAGCCTGTCGCAGACTTCTTCCACCAGCTTCCTGGTCAGGCAATAGATAATCCCGCTCTGATGCGGATGACATTCCACATAATTCTTCACCGCCGCGTATTTATCCTTCGGCGTCTGCACGCCGAAATACAGATTCGGACGGTTAAAGCCTGTTGCCACCACCACCGGGTCCTCAAGCAGCAGAATATCAATTACATCATCCCGAACCTCCTTCGTCGCCGTCGCCGTGAAGGCGCTGATCACCGGACGGACGGGAAGCTTTCGAATGAAGTCTGCAATCTTAAGATAACTTGGCCTGAAATCCTGCCCCCACTGGGACACACAATGCGCCTCATCCACTGCCACCATCGCAATCCTTGTATTCCTCGCAAAGTCCAGGAATTCCTCCGTCATCAGCCGCTCCGGCGCGACATAGATAATCCGGTACCGCCCCGTCTTTGCAAGAGAAAGCGCCTTATGATACTGCCCCGCGGTCAGCGAGCTGTTCAGATACGCCGCGTAGACCCCCGCCTGATTCAAAGCCGCAACCTGATCCTTCATCAGAGAGATTAACGGAGAGATCACAAGCGTAATCCCGTCGGACATCAGCGCAGGAATCTGATAACACAACGATTTGCCCGCTCCGGTCGGCATAATTCCAAGAACATCCCTTCCGGCAAGGATCCCCCGGATCAGCTCCTCCTGCCCCTCTCTGAATCTGTCGTATCCAAAATATTGCTTCAAGATGTGATAGTAATTCAACAAATTCTCTTATCCTTTCTATTATAACCTTCCTGACCTGCGCTCTCCCTCACTCATCCTTCGCCAGCTTCAGGATCCATCCAATCCATCCCCGCACCGTAGCGGACCGCCTTAGAATCGTCGTTTCCGATATATCAAGCTGTGATTCCCTCATCACCTGCATCACCGCCCGCTTATCGGGAACTTCGCCGCGCATCATGGCAAGGAAGAAGACATGATAGAAGACGGGACACCGAAGGATCCGCCTTACAAGCCCCAGATATTTCTCCTTATACCGCATTCCCATCAGCCCGGCCGCTTCCTTTGTCAGCGAATACACCCGCTCCCTTGCCTCGTTCATTCCGCGCGTAATCAGGCCGAGATATTCACAGGCGGAAATATAATAATTCGTCTGCCGCTCGTCAAACTCGTACTTCATCGTCACCTCATCCCTTGTCAGGCTCCGCTCGAACAGAACGCTCAGCAGATCCACAACCCGCTCAAAGGAATCCGCCTGCGGGAAGACTGCCTCAGGCTCCGGATCCGGCGCTCCGATGGAATAAAAGACCTCTTCCACATCCTGCCTTGTAATGGTTTCATCCGCGAAGGTATACGCCTTGTGTGAAATCAGCTCCAGAGAATTATAATTCATGACATCGGCAAACCGATAGAAGAACAAATGAAAAATATCGTTAGAATACACCATGAAGACGGGAACGGCCCGCTTCGACAGCTTCCCCTGCCAGAGGCGCCAGGGATAATAGAGCTGCCGGATCAGAAGCTCCTCGGCCGCGATATTCTTTGCCTCACAGATTAAAAATACCGTCTCCCCCTCATATCCCCCGTCAATCTCCACCTGCGCATTCATGACAGACAGATTCCGGTAGGTATCCGGCTCCCTGACATCCCGGATCCGGAACTCAAAATTCCCCGAAGCCATTCTCCCGTTCACGGTGAAATACAGCCTCTCCTCTCCCGAGGCATCCTCAAAGATGCCGCTGTTATAGGCAAAGAGAAGCGCCGAAGCCTCGCTGTACAGATTCGTATAATCCAGAGTACAAAGTTCCGGAATCCCAACCTGCTTCACCGGCACATCGGTATACTCCACCCTCGCATGCGTCTCAAACGGCCCAATCACATACTCCCCGCGCGTAACCGGCAGAATTGAAAGCCGATTCCTGCGAAATACCTCCGGAAGACGGAGGGACTGATCGAACTTCGCCATCAGTCTGGCCTCCCGGACCGTATTAATCTGAGCGGCCGAGATGCGAAAGCATCCGTCCTCTTCCACCCGCTGCGCAATCCGAAGCTCCTCAAACAGATACTCCCAGGCTTGTCCGATGCTAATCGTATTATCTCGCACGCTTCTTCCTCACATTCCGGCTCCTGATCAGGACCTCATTCACCTTTCCCCGTCCCGCGGTATTCGAGTTAATCGTTCTGCTTGCCGTGACCGTCTCCACCCGAAACGCCGGATCCTGATAGATCTTCCGAATGAAGCCTGTATCCGAATTACTCAGCAGGCACCTTACCCCCTGTCCGGTCAGCTCCTTCATCACATCCCGAAGCCGAATCTGCTCCGCCTCCGGGAATCCGTCGGCCTGATAACCGGTGAAATTAGAATTATCCGCGCTGTGATAGGGCGGATCAAAATACACGAAGGAATCCGGCGTTGCAAGCCTCGCGGCGTCCTCAAAATCTCCGTTCAGGATCGTTACGTCATTCCTCCGGAAATACGCGTGGATCCCACGCAGAGTCTCCTCCTCGCAAATGGCCGGATTCTTATATCTTCCGTACGGAACATTGAACAGCCCCTGCGAATTCACCCGATACAGCCCGTTAAAACAGGTCTTGTTCAGATAAATCAGCCTGGCCGCCTTCTCCGTCTTCGACAATCCTCCGAAAACCGCCGGATCACGGTCCATCTCCCGCACCGTATAATAATATTCCTTCGTATTCTTCGCCGCATGCTCCTTCAAGGCCTCAATCAGCGTCTCCACATCATCCCGAATCACCTCATAGGTCATAATCAGCTGCCGGTTCGCGTCATTAATCACCGCCTTCTCCGGCTGCAGATCGAACAGCACCGCACCCGCTCCGACGAACGGCTCTATATACAGATCAAAGGATGCCGGTATGAACCTGCGAATCTCCGGAAGAAGCTGCCTCTTCCCGCCCGCCCATTTCAGATACGGCTTAACGGACATTAATTTATCAGCCACCCATCGTACCTCTTTCTCTCACGTTAAATTCCACGCGGCTATCATAATGCCTTCCCGGATCCGGACCGACATCCCCGCAACAGCCGCCACACAGCTATTGTATCACACCTTCCCCCCTTTGTGGAGTAGCATTCAAAAAAAATCCCTCCCTTTACCCCATTCCCTATCTATGATACAATGAAACAAACACAGCCGGATCGCAATTCCATCCGTTCCGGCAGAAAGGAGGTGTCCCATGCCGGACACCAAAACACAAACCTCCTCACCGGATCCGAACATGGATCAAAGCGGCCGGGACGCTTCATTTGCGAAGAAGCTCTTCGCTCCGTTCGCCGGCAAGCGATTTGATGAAATCACCGCCGATGACATCACCGCCGTCCTGCGCCTGCTGTTCACAAAGCTTCCCTTAATCCGCGGGATACTGGCCGGGGCCGCGACAGGCTTCATGACCTTAAAGGTAATCCGTCTGCTCCGTATCCATTCCATCCGCAGGAAGCTGATTCGACAGATTAAAGAAGAGGGAATTCACAGCACCTCGCCCCGTTCCGAAGCGGCAGTGAAGAAGCTCTGGAAGCTTCGCTACCGGCGCTACCGGAGGAACCGGAAGGTCCTGAACCTCTTCGTATCCAAGAAGACCCGGAAATCCCCCGGCTACCGGAAGTTCCTTCAGATCATGGACGAACTCCATCCGAAGACCTGCCCCTGACAGCCTGCATCTTTGACTGTGTACGCCTCCGGTGGTGTACACCCCAGTGGTGTTATGCCTCCGGCGGAACATTCCCCGCAGATGCTCCTTTCGGACACATTTTTACAACACACCCGAAAGACGGTACCACAGGCCTCTCCGCCTGTGATACCGTCTTTGCCTGCCGGAGAACGAATCCGGCCCCTCTCATTCCCGCCTATGTTCCGGTGATGTTCAGCCTGCTTCCGATGAGGATCCGATCCGCGTCCTCAATTCCGTTCCATTTCACCAGGTCCTCCACCGTACACCCATAGCGCAGTCCGATTTCAGACAGGGTATCCCCTGCTTTCACGATATAATATCCGTCTGATTCCTCCCCCGATACGACAGCCTCCTCCGATGCTTCCTCCCTTCCGGTTCTTGCAAGCATAGCATCGGAGCGCGCAAGGCTCTCCCTATGTACCTCCTCCATAGCCGCAAGCAATTCCTCATCAGGAGCGGCATCGGCCGCCGACAGCTTTGATACCGCCGTTCCCGTAACCTCCCATTCCCCGTTCTTCTTCTCCAGGGTCAGGACACATTTCCCCACCGCGCTTCCCTTCTCCCCGGCCGTAACAAGCGGAATCTCATAATCCTCCGGAATGGCAAAATCCTCCGGCACATGGCCGAGAAACAGCACATCTATTTGATCCGCGTACTGTGACGCGTATTCGCCCCAACCGGCCCCTGTCTGCCCTTCTCCCACATGCACCAGGCCAATCGTCACATCGGCCTCAGAGTTCAGTCTGTCAAGGAAGCTGTCCATCTCCTCCGTCTCCGGAGAGGAAGTAAGATCCCATCCGAACATCGCCGCCCGGATCCCCTTAACCTCTACAATCTGATACCCTGTTTTGGCAGAGCTCAGGCTCTCTTCTTCCGATCCTGTCTCCCCGCCGGGTATCAGAAACGCCGCCTCTGTCTGCGTCCTGATTTTCTCAACCACTTCATTTCCGGCGTCAAGCTCCTGTCCCCCTGCCAGAAGCACATCATAATCCAGAAGGTTCATTGCCTCTATGATGGGAATCTCCTCCTCATCCCAGAATGCCGGCTGGAAATTCCCCATAATGAAGTCTCCGGTATCCACCAGCAACAGATCCGGATCCCTTGCTCTTTCGTTCTGAATAACGGTTGCAGCTTTTGTAAGACCATAGTTTGTTTCGGTATCCTCGGTGTAATCATACGCCCATATCATTCCGTGCAGATCGCCGGTCTGCAGGATGGTAAGCTCTGCGGTATTCTGTCCGGCTGCCTGCGCATATTCGGCTCCCGTGCAAAATACCAGCAGGAATGCCGTCAGAACGCCAAGCACTGCCCGAACCAGCCTTCTGATTCCGTATCCGGTCATACCACTACCTCCTTACAACTCTCTTCCCGGGGAGGCGGTAAGGACCGGACGGACCGTGCACCTGAACGGCCGGACCTCTGTCCGCTCTCCCTTGCCCATACAATACACGAACAAAACCGTCCCTGTCAATCCTCAAAATAAATCTGATAGCAACTTTTTTCTCTCGAACTTCTTAACATTCCATCTGAACTTCCTTGAAACTCTTCTATCCCCCGAAGCGTTCTCCCTCAATCCCCCTGTGCCCCGCGTTCCTTCCTCCACATTCCTCTGTTCTGCGTTCCCTCCTCAATACCCTTCCATTCTGCGTTCCTTCCTCAGCTTCATCCTCCGGATTCCGCCCTCCCATTCGGCCCGTTCCCCCTCCGTCTCAACCAGAAGACCCGGAACCCTTGCAGACCTTCCTTCCTGATCAAGCACGACTGCCACCAGATACGCGCGGTTAATGGGCTTGCGAATGCCGTCCGGCTCTTCCACATAGGTATCCACCCGAATCTCCATGGAGGTCGTTCCCACATAGGTGATCCGCCCGATCAGCACCAGCATATCATTCACGAACGCCCCCCTCTTAAAGATCAGCTGATCAATACACGCCGTCGTCACATCCATTCCCGAATGCCTTCTCGCCACGACCGCCGCCACAATATCAATCCATTCCACCAGCTTGCCGCCGAACAGCCTCCCGGTTCCGTTAATGAACTCCGGCATCACAATCTGAATCTGCTCCGTCCTCGAATACGCAACCGTTCTCATCGGTCTGTCCAACCTTTCCGTTCCTGCCAAACCGCCTGCCTCCTTCTCTCTCTAATCACTCCGATCTTACCACATCAGCCGAAATTCCTCAATGCCCCAAATTCCGCTCTCAATTCAGGGCAAAAAGCTTGCAGGCAAACCATAATATGATACTATGGATGTAACAAATTAACCCTGCCTGCCTCTATATTAATTCCTATGACAAGGAGGGAATTGTATGAAAAAATTAGCCGCTGCCCATGCTGTTTCAGTCCATTTCCTGGTCACCATAACGTCTTATTCTTATTACTCCTACTCCGAGCCAGATCCCGGGCATCTTCTCTACGGGGTTGTGTTCCTCATTATCAGCATTCTCATGCTGGTTAAGCCAAGATTCATGCTGATGTTCGGAAGAAAATGGAAGTATAAGAATGCGGAACCTTCGGACTTTGCAATCGAAGTTTCCAAAATTACCGGTATTCTCGGTATTCTGGTTGGAATCGCACTCATCGGCTCCGGGTTCGGTCTGCTGTAACCGGCAAGGGAAGCATGTCCGCATATGCTTTCTCACGCCTCTCCTCCGCCGGTCCGCGGCACGCCGCCGGACGCAACAGGGGCGGTAAGGATCCCGGCCCTCCAGCCGTTCCTTACCGCCCCTGTTTTATCTTCTTCACGATTCCAGACACGGGAACCTCACCGTAATACAGGTCCCCTGCCCTAATTGACTGACAAGCTCAATATTTGCCTTGTGATACTCTGCCACATGCTTTACAATGGACAACCCAAGTCCGGTTCCCGAAATCTTCTTTGAATGGCTCTTATCCACGCGGTAGAACCGCTCGAATACCCGCTCCTGAGAGTCCTCCGGAATCCCGATTCCGGTATCCGTCACACTCAGAACTGCCGCGCCTCTCTCCGGCACAGTTCGAATTGTCACACTGCCCCCGTCCTTGTTATATTTAATCGCATTCTCAACCAGATTATAGAGCAGCTCTCCAAGCATCTGCGGAATCCCGTAGACCATGGCGGAATCCCCCTCCACGTTCACGGTAATCTGCTTCTCCTTCGCCTGCAGAGCCAGACGGTTCACCGCCATCCTGGCCGTCTTCTTCAGATCTACCTGCTCCTTGTCATAATTCGTAATGCCCTCATCCAGCTTCGAAAGCTCAATAATATCCTGAACCAGTTTAATCAAATGCAGCGCTTCGGCGTGAATCTTCCCCGCGAATACCTTCATATCCGAGCTTCGCACCATCCCCTGCTCCATCATCTCGGCAAATCCCGAGATAGAAGTCAGCGGCGTCTTCAGCTCATGGGATACATTCGCAGAGAACTCCTTCCTGCTGCGCTCCGCTTTCAGCCGCTCCGATACATCCAGTACCAGAAGCACAGCTCCCTTCACACGTCCCTCATCCTTCACGGGACTTGTTAAGACCTGGAGCTCTTCCTCTTCCCATATCGCGTCCGTATGTCTTCCGAGCAGAGCATACTCCACGCTCTCCTTAATCCGCAGATTCCGGCTCAGCAGCAGAAGATTCTTATCCTGATAATCCCCCGCCTTGGCCTTCAGCAGTCTGACCGCACTCTTATTCACGGACAGAATATTCAGATGCTGATCCAGCACAACCAGCCCCTCGGACATATTCTCCATGATTGCGGTGAACTCCTCCTGCTTTCTGCGAAGCAGGGCAATCTGCTCGTGAATCTGCCGATTCTGATCGGAAAGCCGCTTCATTAACGGAGTAATCTCCTCATACTCCGCCATGGGAACCGGATTATTCAGATCCAGATTGTTCAGCGGCTCCACCAGCTTCTTCGTCATCTTGGCGGCAAGCGGCAGCGCGAACAGCAGCACCAGCACGGATAACATAACCAGCACCGGCATCATCTGCGCGTACAGACCCGCCAGGCTGTCCATCGTATTCGATACCCGAAGCACCTTCCCATTGTCCATCAGCACGGCAAAATAATAGGTCTCCTTGCCGAATGTCTCCGAGAGCCTCCTGTCCTCTGAATACCCACTCTCCAGAGCTTCCATCACCTCAGGCCGATCCGAGTGGTTCTCCATCAGCGCCGCATCCGCTTCGCTGTCGTATTCCACGGTACCGTCCGGCGCGATGATGGTAATCCGCATACTCTCTCCCACCGTAGCCAGACTGTTCAGGTATTCCATCGGCTCCCTGGCCTGCCGGTAGCCGTTCTCAATCTGAATGGCCTCATTCCTCACTCCGGCCTGAATCTGCCCCACATACACATGGTAGCTGACCATCAATATAATAACGGAAGTAAGGAGTATCGTGACAACCGAAAGCACCACCATATTCCAGTATATCTTATTCCTCATACTGCCATATACCCGTTCCTTCCTCCCATGCGGCGTTTCCCCCGGGCCGGCTCCGGTCATGTACTGCCTCACACCGTCTGTCACAGCCATACTCTACGCTCTCCCTCATCCGTTGTTGCATATCTTGTAGCCCACGCCGCGCACAGTCTCAATCATGCTTCCGCATGTCCCGAGCTTCTGCCTGAGCGTCTTGATATGCATATCTACCGTTCTGCTCTCTCCTTCAAAATCAAATCCCCAAACTGCCGACATCAGCTTATCCCTTGTCAGCACAATTCCCTCGTTCTTCATCAGATACTGAAGGAGTTCGAATTCCTTAAAAGTAAACGCAACCCTCTCCCCGTTCACGGTAACGACATGGCTCTCCGCATCCAGAATGATCCCGCCAAGCACAAGCCTTGTCTCCTCGCTTACACTTCCGGTACGCCTCAACACCGCCTTAACCCTCGATATCATCTCCATCACCCCGAACGGCTTGGTGATATAATCATCGGCGCCGCTGTCAAGGCCCATCACTTTATCGAATTCCGCCGACTTTGCCGTCAGCATAATCACCGGAATCCCCTTCGTGGCGGCATCGGATCGTATGTGGCGCAGAACCTGCATTCCGTCCTCTTCGGGCAGCATAATATCAAGAAGAATAAGAACCGGAAGCTCCTTCTTCATCTCTTCATACAGCTCCGAGGCCTTTTCGAATCCCTTCGCCCCGAAACCTGCCGTCCCAAGCGCGTATACCACAAGATCCCTGATATTCTGATCATCCTCAACACAATAGATATTCTGCATCCCTGCCGCTCCCATCTGCCCGCACGGGGCACCCTACATATTACTTATTCCTTCTCATCCTTATGCTCGCCGGTAATGGAGAATACCACCCACTCCGCAATGTTGGTCGCGTGATCCCCGATCCTCTCAAAATACTTCGCGATCATCAGCAGATCCAGCGCCTCTTCCCCGTTATCCGCACTCTCACGAATCACGGACAGAAGGCTGTTCTTCTCCACATTGAACAAATCGTCAACAATATCGTCTCTCCTGATGACATCCATTGCCAGATCCAGATCCTTCCTGACAAATGCATCCACACAGTCATTGAGCATCTTGATGGTCTCTTCAGCCATCTTGGGGATCTGCTTGAGCTTATTCTGATACGGCTTATCCTCCAGCATAATCACGATCTCAGAAATATCGGCCGCGTGATCTCCGACACGCTCCATATCCGTTATCATCTTAAGCGCCGACGAAATCAGCCTCAGGTCTCCGGCAACCGGCTGCTGCTGAAGAAGCAGCTTCAGGCACTCTCCTTCGATCTCTCTCTCCTCATGATCAATCTCCGTATCATAGCTGATTGCCTTCTTCGCCAGCTCGATGTCCTTCTGCATCAGCGCCTTCACCGCATTGCCGATCGCGGTTTCAATCATGGCCCCCATATTCACCAGCTCATTGTTCAGCTTCTCAAGCTGAGCATCAAAACGAGTTCTCATAGCCTACCTCATTTCCGCGCCGCCTTGTGCGCATATGAAAGAAATTCTATTATCAAACATCAGCCGAATCTTCCGGTAATATAGTCCTCGGTTCTCTTGTCCTTCGGCATGGAGAACAGCTTCTCCGTATCATCATACTCAATCACCTCACCGAGCAGGAAGAACGCCGTCTTGTCGGAGATTCTCGTTGCCTGCTGCATATTGTGGGTAACGATGATGATAGTATAATCCTTTTTCAGCTCAATGGCAAGCTCTTCTATCTTCGAAGTCGAAATCGGATCCAGCGCGCTGGTCGGTTCGTCCATCAGAAGAACCTCCGGATTCACCGCAAGTGCCCTTGCAATGCAAAGTCTCTGCTGCTGTCCGCCGGAGAGACCAAGAGCACTCTTCTTCAGTCTGTCCTTCACCTCATCCCAGATTGCGGCATCCTTAAGCGACTTCTCCACAATCTCATCCAGCTTATACTTTGCGCGGATTCCGTGGGTACGGGGTCCGTAAGCAATGTTATCATAGATGCTCATCGGGAAAGGATTCGGCTTCTGGAACACCATTCCCACTCTCTTACGCAGGTCATTCACATCCATATTCTCATAGATGTTCTCACCGTCAAGCAGAACCTCTCCCTCAATCCGGCAGCCCTCCACCAGGTCGTTCATCCGGTTCAGGGACTTTAAAAGAGTTGACTTTCCGCAGCCGGATGGTCCGATGAACGCGGATATCTGATTCTCTTCCAGATCCAGGTTAATATTCTTCAGGGCATGAAAATTGCCGTAGTATAAATCCAGGTTCGATACCTTAATCTTATCTTTCATACAAATCTCCATTTCTGCCGCGGGCCATCTGCCGCAGACTGTATTCGGATTACTGCTGTTCACGCAGTCCGCTGCTCGTCAGCCTCTTCGCGGCCACTCCGGACAGCCAGTTAATCAGCAGCACAACCACAAGCAGTACCACCGCCGTTGCATAAGACTCGTTAATATTCAGACCCTCTCCTGAGAGCATATACATATGAACGCTGAGCGTTCTGGTAGAGGAGAACACATTCTCCGGAAGCGTCGCCATCGTTCCTGCCGTATAGATTAATGCCGCAGTCTCACCCACGATACGTCCGATTGCAAGAATCACACCCGAGAGAATTCCCGGAATGGCAGACGGAAGCACAATCTTAAATACGGTACGCAGCTTGCCCGCGCCCAGTCCGAAGCTTGCTTCGCGGAAGCTGTCCGGTACGGCAAGCAGAGCCTCCTCCGTTGTCCTCATAATCAGCGGAAGAACCATAATCGCAAGCGTCGCGGCTCCTGCAAGGAGGGAATATCCCCAATCCAGATAAGTAACAAAGAACAGCATACCGAACAGACCATACACAATCGAAGGAATACCCGAAAGCGTCTCCGAGGTCAGTCTGACAACGGTTACGAACTTATTTCCCTTCTTCGCATATTCCACCAGAAAGATCGCGGTAAAGATTCCGAAGGGAATTGACACGGCCAGCGCAAGCACGGTCATGATTAATGTATTAATGATGGACGGGAGCATGGACACATTCTCCGAATTGTAAGTCCACTCAAACAGGGACGGAGTCAGGTACGGCACACCCCTTACCAGAATATAAGCAACCAGGAAAATCAGAACCGCAAAGGTAATCCCGGCCGATAACCACACCAGGAGGCGGAGTATTAAGGATAAGGGACGAATCTTCTTCTTGCCCCTTCTTTTTCTTTTTTGAAGCACTTCCGGTTCATTCTTCGTATTCGCGGTTAATTCTGACGTCATGCTTTCATCCTCCTTTTCAACACGGAAAACGACAGGTTAATAATCAGTATAAATACAAACAACACAACGCCCGTAGCGATCAGAACCTCTCTGTGCAGCCCGGTCGCATATCCCATCTCGATTACGATATTGGCTGTCATGGTACGGACTCCCTTTAAGATGCTGACCGGCATTCTCGCCTGATTACCGGCTACCATAATGACCGCCATGGTCTCTCCGATCGCTCTTCCGATTCCTAAGACAACTCCGGCAAGGATACCGGACTTCGCGGCAGGAAGTACAGTGAAGAATACTGCTCTTTCATGTGTCGCGCCAAGCGCTAAGGCTCCTTCGTAATAGCTGTTGGGCACCGCGCGGATTGCCGACTCGCTGACTCCGATAATCGTAGGCAGAATCATGATACCAAGCAGAATCGATGCGGTCAGCATGCTCATTCCGTCCGTATCGAAGCGCTCAAATATCGTTCTGACCAGCGGAACAATCACGACCATACCAAAGAATCCGTAAATAATAGAAGGAATACCCGCCAGCAGATCAACTGCGGGCTTTAAGAACTTATAGATCCCCTTCGGGCAGAACCTTGCCATAAATACAGCCGTCAGAATTCCAATCGGAACGCCAACGATAATCGCACCCGCCGTTACATAGATACTTCCGACTATCATAGGGAAGATGGAGTAAGAGGCCGGGACATTGTTCGGAGCCCATGTGGTTCCAAACAGGAACTTGAAGAATCCCACCTCCCGCATCGCAGGAACGCCGTTCGCGAACAGGAAAACACAGATCAGAAATACCGCCAGGATAGAGGCCGCAGCCGCTACCATGAAGACATATTTCATTACGACTTCTTTCACATTTTTCATCTTATTACCTCTTAAGAATCAAGAATCTCAGCTGCCCGGACAGGCTCATGAGTGCCCGGGCCTCACTGCCCCGGCACTCAAAACCTGCTGCTGCACAACTATGCTCCGTTTATCTGCTTACTGAACGTCAGCCCAGCTTGTTACCTCGCCAACATAAATCTGTCTTACCTGCTCAGAGGTCAGGTTGTCAATCGGATTCTCAGGATTGACAATGACTGCGATTCCGTCAAGTGCAATCTGAATTCCATTCAGGGTCGCTGCTTCGTCATCGCTTAACGCACGGCTTGCCATACCGATATCAAGAGTTCCCTCTGCCGCGCCGTTCATACCGGACGAAGAGTCTGTCTGCTGCAGCTCAATCGTTGCATTCGGGTTCACTTCCTGATAAGCCTCAACCAGCTGCTCCATAACCGGGTATACGGAAGAAGATCCGCCTACCGAAATTGTTCCCTCCAAAGCCTCGCCGGCATAAGCCTCAGCCTCGGAATCCACTGCGATGTAATCCTCCGCTACAATCGCCTGGCCCTCAGCGCTCAGAATGAAGCTGATGAAATCCGCTGCCAGTCCGGCCGGCTCGCCGTTCGTCGCAATGTTGAACGGTCTGGATACCGCATAAGTCCCATTGATGATATTCTCTGTCGTTGCCTCAACACCGTCAACCGCCACAGCCTTAACGGTATCATTCAAGCTTCCCATGGATACATAGCCGATTGCGTAAGGATTGCCGGACACATTGGTCAGCATAACGTCCGTTCTGCTTGCGATGGTCGCCTCCACAGTCGTCATATCGGTCGAACTTCCGTCTTCGCCTTCTACCTCAATGCCCATCAGCTCGATGAACGCTCCTCTTGTACCAGAACCATCCTCTCTGGATACTACGCTGATGGATCTGGAAAAATCAAAATCGGATTCCTCATTTCCCGAAGCATCTGCTTCCGTTCCGGATGTGTTCGAAGTTCCCTCTGTTGTTGTTCCCTCATCATTGCTGCCGCAGCCTGCTAAGGATGCTGCAAGCAATCCGCATACTAAGATGGTTGATAATAATTTTTTCATAATTTTCCTCTTTCCTGTCTTTGTTTTGATTTCTTTTTGTTGATTACAAGGCTCATTATAGGGTCGCTGTGTAAAAATCACACTCTTTACACTGTAAAAACTACGTAAAAACAGGTAAAGAGGGAGACTAAACCCTGCGATATTTCTGCCGCAGCAGCGTATTACAGCAAGGATTCATCCAAAATGATGGTGAACGGTCCGTCATTGACCAGAGATACCTCCATGTGGGCGCCGAATTCCCCGGTTGCCGCCGTAACACCCTTTTCCTTCAAATAAGCCACAAAATACTCATACAGCTCCCTGGCTCTCGCAGGCTCTCCGGCCCTGATAAAGCTTGGACGGCTGCCCTTCTTACAGTCCGCGTACAGAGTAAACTGCGAAACAACCATCACCTCGCCGCCCACATCCGCAAGTGAACGGTTTGTCCTTCCGCTCTCATCCGCAAAGATTCGAAGCTTTAACAGCTTATCCGCATAGACCCTCGCCGTCTTCTCCTCATCCTCTGCTCCAACTCCAAGTAATACCACATATCCCTGTCCGATCCGTCCGCGGACCACTCCTTCTACCGATACCTCCGCCTTCGTTACTCTTTGTATTACCAGTCTCATCTTGTTCTCTCCTTCTTTGTTCTCTCAATGCATTCTTCAGAATCTTTCTCAATTTCTATATGATTTCTAAAGATCCGCCCCGCGGATTCTTACGTTTTCATTAATAATTCGAAAGAATTTGGTACCTCTATTGTCCGTCCCAACCCTTTGTGCTATAATCCTCATAAATTACAAAAGCATAAGAATAGATATCATAGTAGAAAGGTAGTGATCATTTGAAACAGCTCTTAATCAAATACCGGCATGCCTGGGTGCTGTCCTACGGGCTCCTCTACATGATCTGGTTCGTGTGGCTGGAGAATCATGTTACAAAAGAATACGCGTCAGTCCATATCTGGATGGATGATCTGATTCCGTTCAACGAATGGTTCGTCATTCCCTATTTTCTGTGGTTTGCCTTCATTGCGGTAACGGTTGGATATTTCTTCTTTACCTCAAGAAGTGATTTCTACCGGTGCTGTGCCTACCTGTTCACAGGAATGACGATCTGCCTGATCATATACACGATCTGGCCGAATGGTCAGAACCTCCGCCCGAATCTGGACGCCCTGGGACGCGACAATATCCTGATCGATATGGTCCGGATGCTGTACGCAACGGATACTTCTACGAATGTATGTCCAAGTATCCACGTCTTTAACTCGGTTGCCGTCTGCATCTCCATCTACCACAGCGATTCGCTGCGCGAAAAGAAGTTCGTCTTCCCCGCGGCGGTTGTTCTGGCAGTCCTGATCTGCATGGCGACCGTATTTCTCAAGCAGCACTCCGTATTCGACGGCATCTGCGCCATTGTTCTCATTGCCGCCCTCTATCCCTTCGTATACGGGCGCGCGTATCAGCGCCAGAAGGCCAGACGCCTCTCTGCCGAACATATTCAGGAATAACAAAGCTCTCGCCGGGGAATTCGTTTCCCCGGCGAACTTATTTGTTCTCATCCGAATTTGAAAATCTTCCTTGATACCGTATACCCGGCCTCGACCACCTTCCGGCCGAGCCTGGTCTTACAATTCATGCCCACCCCAAGCACATTCGACCGGATCCTGCGGTAGAGCTTCTTGTCCTTTTCCTTCAGGAACTTCCACAGCTCATCCCTCTTGGCAAGGCTTTCCTCATCCCCCTTCTTAATCAGGTAGACGGAGGATACCGTCATCATAATCGAGAGATAGTGCATCATATAATTTCTTAACTTCTTATTCTTAATCTGAGACAGGTTATGAGCCTCAATCAGAATCCGATTCACCCGAAGCTGCTGATCAATCCGCTCCATAATGACCTTCTCATTCACGGACTGATCGTCCCTCCCGATGAAATAATGATACAGGTTCACATTCAGGTAATACAGGGTCTTCACGTAGGGCAGGGGCTGATAGACGAATATATTATCCACATAGAAAGTATGCGCCGGAAGCGTCAGGCCGCAGTCTATCAGCAGCTTCGTACGGTAGATCGCGGAATGCATCAGGATATACTGCCCCTGGCGAAAGTGCATCACGTCATCCCAGCCAAAGATCCTTCCCTGCGGCAGGGCTGTGCGGTATCCGATTACCTTCTTGCGCTTCTCCCCTGCCTTATCATATACATAGTTAGCCACCATCAGATCCACGCTTGTGCCGTCCTGCGTCAGCTCTCTCAGCACGCGCATCACCTCGGCCAGCGCCTTCCCGCTGACCCAGTCGTCACTGTCCACAACCTTAAAATACAGTCCCTTCGCATTCCTCAGTCCGGTATTGACCGCCTCTCCATGTCCTCCGTTCTCCTGATGGATCGCCCGGACAATCTTGGGATACGCCCTCTCATATTCATCGGCAATCCTTCCCGTATCATCCTTCGATCCGTCATCCACAATCAGGATCTCCAGATCCTGTGCCGTAAGCTCCTCCCCGCCCGCAAGCAGCGAATCAATGGCTCTGCGCATATAGGCAGCGGAATTATAGCATGGGACTGTTACACTCAGCAGTTTCATTGTTCTGGCTCTTCCTTTCTAATTTCTGTAACTGAAATAGATGTTTCCGGCTTCCGCGAATAACTCTTCGGCATCATCAAGACTGATTCGAATCATCCTTCCTGCCTCCGGATCCAGATACGTAACACTCTGGGAATCGTAAGCGGTAATCAAAACGGCGCTGTTTTCGTCCCGGAACGCGATAACCGGCGAACTCATGTATACATAATACAAGGCCTGATCCAGAGATGCCCCCTCCAGGTTCAGGAATTCCGCCCTCAGATAGCGTCCAAAGGCCTCCGCAAGGGAACCGTCCGCAAGGGACAGCCCATCCGTATCCACATCAACATTATGATAGGCAAAAATCATCGAGGCAGCCGCCTCCACGGAATTCCCCGACGCAATGAGCGGCACCTCAAGCTCCGCGCTGGTCCCCTTCCTTCCCCGTTCCCAGACAACAGTGCCGCTGCGGCTGACAACAACGCCAACCCCAAGATCCGCGGCCGCTACCGCTTCACCCGCCAGGGAGTACGATCCGATCACCTCGCCGAAGCTGTACGCGAACCACCGCTGCGGCAGTTCCTCCGGCTCCTGGACTCTTACGGTGGTATCCTGTGTCATCACAGTATTCACAGTTTCAAGCACCTCCGGCATGGTCTCAATGACGAAGGAATCCGGAAGGCTCAGATAGTATTCCGTCAGGGTAAGATCCGTGACCCTGCTTGTAACGGATACCGGCTCACTTACCTCAGTTACCATGTTCAGAACCGAATCGAAGCCCGCATCCAGATACCTTCCGTCCTCAAGGCGCATCAGCGTCAGGGTCAGCACATTCCCATTCACCGATGTTTCCGTGACGTAGGTTCCATCTCCGGGAGTATAGTCCTTGAGCACCGCAAGCTCCGGATTCAGAATCCGGATCCGGTACATGGGATC
>CALWGS010000088.1 GCA_944380155.1 uncultured Lachnospiraceae bacterium | reverse complement strand
CCTTGCTCCTACCACATCCTCTATTTCATTAAAAATCAGCTCTCCGGAATCTCCGATGATGAAATCAATCCCAACCAGGCCGAATTCAAACAATGCCGTAATCTTCGCTACAATCTCCTTCTCGGCGGCCGACAGACCATACAGGCAGACCTCCCCGCCGAGCGAGAAATTAGACTTAAAGCCGGACCTGGCCCTGCGAAGCACCGCCCCTGCAATCTCCTTGCCGATGACATACACTCTTAAATCCTGATGCCTGCTTCCCGTAAGAGGCTGTACGACAAAGTCCGAATGATCCAGCCCCTTAAGGATTCCCGGAATTTCTCCCTTGGTATCCCGGTCCAGATAGAACACCTGGCTCCCCCCGTGACCGGCGACAGCCTTAATGACGGAAGGTCGGTAGATGCCGTCCAGCACTTCTTCCGCCCTTTCATACCGGTAATACGCCGTATCAAGCTGACGGACCCCGGCCTTCTGAACATATTGACTGGTCCTTGCCTTATCATTGCAGATTTCCGATACGAAGGAACTGTTGAAGACCGGAATTCCAAGCATCTCAAGCTGACGGTTCAGCATCGGATAGATGGTTCTTACAATCGCGGCATCCGGAAGAACAGCGGCCTCGCCCTCGTATAACAGATAATGCCTTCCGGCTCTTATGCCGAATTCCATCCGATCCGCAAGCATCAGGGTAATTTCCATTCCAAAGGCGGCGCTCCGCTCCCGATAGAATCCGATATACCGGGAATTCTTCTCCACATCCGCTTCCCGGTATATCAGCCAGACTCTCTTCATCCGCTCTCCCTTCCTTTCTTTCTTCGATCCTGTATGACATAATCGATAATCCGCTCTGCTGCATTCACGCCGGTGCAGTCATAGATATTTTTAAAATGCGCATTGGAATTCACCTCGCACACCACCGGTCCGTCCTCTCCGAACAGCAGATCAATCCCCGCAAAATCCAGATTCAGCGCTCTCATGCAGCGAAGAGCAAGCTCGGTCTCCTCCGGGGCGGGCCGGTAGGGCTTCATATGCCCTCCGTTCGTAATATTGGCCCGAAAATCTCCGTTGACGGAGTACCGGTACATAGAAGCAATCACCCGATCCCCGACCGCCTGCAGCCTGACGTCCCGGCCGGCGCTCCCGGCAATAAACTTCTGAAACAGAATCGGCTTTGCCTTCGTCTTCCCGACAATGGCCTCCAGCTGCGCCCTGTCTTTTGCAAGATAGACCTGAGCCCCGAACGATCCGAAACATTCCTTTACAACCATGGGATATCCCAGGCATTCCGCGGCCGAATCCAGAAAATCAAGGTTTGTATATCCGATATTGTCGAAGGTCATAGGAGCCAGAATCGTCTCCGGCATGGGAATGCCCGCTTTAAAAAGCTTCAGATGAGTTCTGGACTTATCATCGCAGTCAGCAATGGCGCCGGATGAATTATAGACCGGAATTCCGAGCTCCTCTAAGAAGGCGGCAAGCCTGACATCCTTGTCCCAGAACAGGACAAAGTCGGGCCGCTCCCGCATCACAGATCCCCCTCCCATATGTATCGGCATCTCGTCGTTCCGGTACAGGTGCATATCCACTCCCCTCACCGCGGCGGCATCCAGCAGCCAGCTGTGAATGGTATCGAACTTGCCCGAATGGAGGAATCCATTGACAATCAGCCATGCCCTCACTCTCTACCCGCTCCTTTCCCTACACATAGTCATCTACATACTGCTCGAACTCTTCTAACGACATCAGAACCTTTCTCGGCTTGGTTCCTTCTTCGGGACCCACAACACCCGCCTCCGCGAGCTGATCCATAATCCTTGCCGCTCTGTTGAAGCCAATCTTATAGACCCGCTGAAGCATTCCGATGGATGCCTTATCCTTCTCGATAATAAATTTTCCCGCTTCGACAAAATAATCATCTCTGTCGCTTCCCCCCGCCGCACTGTCCGCAGAGGATGCGTTCGCAATCTTGTCACGAATCTCATCCGAATAGGGAGCGGGCTGATTCTCATTCTTCAGAAAATCCACAACCGCACTGACCTCCTGATCCGATACGAAGGCGCCCTGCACGCGGATCGGCTTGGGATAGCCGGACGGGAAGAAGAGCATATCGCCGCGGCCAAGCAGCTTCTCCGCGCCCGCGCTGTCGATAATGGTACGGGAGTCGATGGCTGAGGACACGGAGAATGCGATTCGGGACGGTATATTTGCCTTAATCAAACCTGTGATTACATTGACGGAAGGACGCTGCGTTGCAATGATAAGATGCAGGCCTGCCGCGCGCGCCATCTGCGCAAGACGGCAGATGGCATCCTCGACCTCGCCCGGGGCCACCATCATCAGATCCGCAAGCTCATCTACAATAATGACAATCTGCGGAAGCTTCGGATATTTCTCGTCCGTCTGAGGCAGAACAGAGGCCACCTTCTCGTTATATCCCTTCAAATCACGCACTCCAAGCTCGGCAAACTTCTGATAGCGATCCGTCATCTCCATAACCGCCCAGTTCAGCGCGGCGCTCGCCTTCTTCGGATCCGTCACCACCGGGATTAAAAGGTGCGGGATCCCGTTGTATACGCTCAGCTCAACCACCTTGGGATCCACCATGATAAGCCTTACCTCCGACGGCTTCGACTTATAGAGAATACTCATGATCAGCGTGTTAATACAGACCGACTTACCCGATCCGGTTGCTCCCGCGATCAGAAGATGAGGCATCTTGGCAATGTCCGTGACCACAATCTGTCCTCCGATATCCTTTCCGACCGCAAAGGCAATATCGGACGGATGGCTCTTGAACGGCTTGGAGTCAATCAGCTCCCTGAGCAAAACGGCAGTGTTCTCTTTATTCGGCACTTCAATGCCGACCGCGGCCTTCCCCGGAATCGGAGCCTCGATGCGGACATCCGCGGCCGCCAGGTTCAGCTTAATGTCATCGGCAAGCCCGGTAATCCGGCTGACCTTAACTCCCTGCTCCGGTGAAAGCTCGTACCGGGTAACTGCAGGCCCGCGGCTGATGTTGGTAATCGTCACCCTCACTCCGAAGCTCTCAAGGGTCTTCTGAAGCCTGGCAGCCGTCTCCTTAAGCTCCGTATCCATCGTTCCCTGCGGGACAGGCTTTGGCTTCTGAAGCAGATCAACCGGAGGGAATACATACTCCCTGGCCGGAACCCCGTCTCCGGAAGCATCTATAATCGGCTCTGCCGTCTCCGGACTCTTCAGCGGGATCTCTTGCTTTGGCCCGGATGCAGTCTTCTCCGTCACCAGGGTATTTCTCACGGACGATTTCTCTGCTGTGAATTCCTGTTCCGTTCCCGCCCAAGCGTCCGCAGGAGTTGAAGTTCCTGCAGGCGGCCCTGATAAATGTCCCGGAGCGAATTCCTCCGAAGCACGCTCCGGATCGTGATCAAACGGCATCTCCCCGGGCTCCTCCCAGGAAGCGGAATCATACTCCATAGCTGCGGCTGCCACATCGTTTGGCTGCTTCCGATCCCCGGAATCCTCCCCGGACAGCACATTCTCCTTCTCCCGGTCCGCCCCCTTGCCGCCGAACTTAAGCTTCAGTTCCTCCTCATAGATTCGGTTCACATCATGTATGAGCAGATCGGACGGCGCAGCGGGATCCGCCGGATACATCTCCTTCATATTGAAGGACTCCCGCCTCCCGTCTTCCGTCCGGTCCGCAGGCTTCTGTGCCGGCTTTTTAATCAGCACAGTCTTCGCGGGACGCTTAGACAGAGTCCTTGCTCCCATGACGGCATCAGCCGGATTCTCCTCATAATCCTCCTCCTCTTCCCGGCGCGCAAGCCTTCTCTCCCGCTCCTGCCTGCGGATCGCAAGCTGCTCCTCGCTCTTCCTGCTGATATAGGCAAAGAGAGCCTTGCCGGTCAGGAACATCACGCACACAATCACCAGTGCGAACAGAATCACAAATGTCCCGGCGGTTCCAAACAGCGGGCACAGAAGCCCGCACAATACGCCGCCAATCAGACCGCCCCCTGATTTGTTCCCGGCAGAGAAGGTATAGTACTCCAAAAAGCTCATCTCAGGATCATGCCCCCTGCTGAAGAGCTGAATCAGAGCCGTCACGGAAATCCAGAGTGCGACGGCCCCAAAGGTCTTCCTGGAAGCCCGTCTGTTCCCTCTGTTTGACAATACAAAGGCTGTCCCGAAGAACAGGACAAACGGGAACAAAGCGGCGGGCAGGCCGAACAGCCCGTACATCACCTGGCTGATCACCTCGCCGAATGCGCCGCACAGATTAAAATTACTTAACAGAAGAAGGACCGACAGGACGAGAACCACCATCAGGATGATTTCATTCTTCATTCCGTCCGGCTCCTGTCCCGTTCTCCCGGAAACCGGCTCCTGCTTCGCCTGCGGTTCCCCGGACGAAACCTTCTTCCGGGGACGGCTGCCTGCAGCAGACCCCTTCCCCGTGGTCTTCCTGTCCTTCCCGGCTGTTCTGGTACTTGTTCTTTTTGCAGGCATAATCCCAACTCCTCACTGCTTAATTCATAAAATGAGCCACAACGGCAATGACGCCGACTGCAAGACAATACACGGAGAAATACTTAAACTTCTTGCCCCTGACCAGCACCAGCATAGTCTTGATGCACAGATAGCCGACCACTCCGGCCACCACGGTGCCAACCAGATAAGAAACCACTTCCGGTCCTGCAACATCCCCGGGAGCAAAATCCTTAACCTCAAGCAGCACCGCTCCCAGAACCGCCGGAATCGACATGATGAAAGAATACTTCACCGCGAAGTTCCTGTCAAAACCGCACAGAAGGCAGGCTGCAATCGTAGTTCCGGAGCGGGAAAGTCCTGGCATGGTGGCAAAGCCCTGCGCCACGCCAATCAGCCCTGCATCACGCCACGAGGCCGTATCCGCCTGTTTCGTCCCGGTCTGGACCCGATCCGCGATCAGAAGAAGAACCGCCGTGAAAATCAGGAAAATTCCCGGAATCAGAATCGTCTCGCTGGCAGACTCAATGATATCCTGCAGCAGAAGTCCCATAATTCCCGTAGGAATGGTAGAGACCAGAACCAGAAGAACGAACCTCCGATAAGAGGATGTGATCACCTTCCGGTATTCCTTCTTCTTTCCCCCCAGCCGGCCGAAAAAACGGCCCACATTAACGAAAAAGTCTCCCAGTATACCAAATCCCTCTACAATCAGCTCCTTGATATCCTTGCGGAACGCGATGAAAATCGCCACCAATGTTCCCAGATGCAAAAGGACATCGAATAAGAGCCCCGTGTCCACATCAATCCTCAAAATCTGCCTAAAAATAGCCAGATGACCGGAGCTGCTGATAGGGAGAAACTCCGCGACTCCCTGTACAATCCCCATAATAATAGCCTGCAGTAATGACATATCCTATCCTCCTGTTATGTAGTGAAGCGTGCAAATAACGCCTGCACATTAGTCCCGGCCTAATGTGTACAGACGTTACCATTCACAAATCTTCTAACCTATTATACCTTTAAATGTCTTAACTTGCAAGCAGGAAATCTCCCGCAATTCGAAATTATGTTCGAGAGTCCTGCTTTCCCTCTTCTATCATGGAATACAGCTTGGCAAAGGCCTGTGAGATTCCTCCCACTTCATTAATCAGGCCCTCCCCCACCGCCTCGCTGCCGACAAGGATGGTTCCAAGATCCTTCGTAAGAACTCCGGAATTCATCATCAGCTGCTCCAGCCTTTTTTTCTTTGCCCGCGAATGACTTTCAATGAATCCAAGAATCCTGTCCTGAATAATCTTGAAGTAATCATAAGTCTGCGGAGCACCGATGACGAGGCCGTTCATCCTGACCGGATGAATAATCATGGTCCCGGAAGGAACGATAAAAGAATAATCCGTGGACACGGCCAGCGGCACTCCGATGGAATGACTGTCCCCGAGAACCAGGGACACGGTCGGTTTGCTTAAGGAAGCAATCATCTCCGCCAGCGCAAGGCCCGCCGAAACATCGCCGCCAACCGTATTGATTAAAATCAGCAGCCCCTGAATCTCGCTGCTGTCCTCAATCGCGGCAAGCCTCGGAAGGACATGCTCATATTTCGTGGTTTTGGCCTGCTGCGGAAGACATTCATGCCCTTCAATCTCTCCAATCACGGAAAGAAGATGAATCTTGTAGTCCCTCATACCGTTTCGAAGCGTCACCTGTCCGAACTCTGATATAGACTCGTTCTCCCGCTTCCGGTCCTCTCCCGGGCTTCCTGCTTCCTGTGGGTTCTGATCCGCCATACTCTCTCCTGCCTTTCTTTCTCTTCTGCCTGTAGTATATGGCAAATCATCCGGCTTATACACGGATTCCCGGTATATTGCCGGAACCGCCGGCAATACTATAAACGCATCATTTGGTATGTCTGCAAAGGAGGTATTGTATGAAAGCATTTGTATACCAGGACATCTGTATCGGCTGCGGAGCGTGCATTGCCGAATGTCCCGAGATCTATCACTGGAATTCGGATAACAAATCAGAAGCGTCGGATCAGGAAATCCCGGAGGAGCAGGCGGACGGCGCAAGAGCCGGAAGGGATGTCTGCCCCGTCGATGCGATCGATCTGAAATGACGGCATACATCGGGGGCGGAACGAACCGTCCCCTTTGCTGCCGCCAGCCATATTCCGACCCGTCCGGACACTGTCACGATTTCCTGCCCCTTGCCGCCAGATATTCGGCCATCACAAGAAGTGCTTCGGCTGTCTGTGCGTCGGAAGGATTCTCAATCCTCTTCCCGAATCGAATCTCAAGCGCCCCCTTCAGCATCTCGGCGAGGCTCTCCTCCTTCGGCCCCGGTACAAATTGTGACGCGGCGCCCCGGCCGGAGGACTCAATACAGTCCGCAAGAAACTCTTCCTGCTCAAAAAGCGGCGCAAGACTCTCAAGGCGCCATTCCCAGTTCGGAGATCCGAGCGTACCCGGCGTATTCAACCGGCCCTCGTCTCCAAGTCCTAAGATATCCTGAACCGGGATAATCGCACAATCCGCGATACTGTCAAAGGCGTACCGGATAAAGCAGTGGGAAATACAGGGATCCTGATATCCTCTGGCATACAGATACAGCCGGGTTCCGTTTCTTGTCACCTCATCCTGCGATTGATACCAGCCGCGGATTGTCTGATTATCGTGCGTTCCGGTATAAATCAAAAGATTAGCCCGATCATTAAAATCATTATTATGCTCATTCGGATCGAAAGCAAACTGCACAATCTTCATTCCCGCGAATCCGGAGTGGTCCCGCAGCTCATAGCCCTCATTCCTCATCTCCCGGAGATCCTCAACCACAAGATTCCTTTGCGGATGAGAGGCCCTCAGCTCATCGAAGAACCG
>CALWGS010000087.1 GCA_944380155.1 uncultured Lachnospiraceae bacterium | reverse complement strand
CATGAAGTAAAGCCGGTTCTCGCAGAGGACGGCACGCCCGTACAGGGCAAGATGATGCGTACGGGTATTTTTACGGCGGCAGCCATCGCTATCCATAATTTCCCCGAAGGACTTGCCACCTTCGTTTCCGCCCTTCAGGAGCCGGGTGTTGCCATACCGATTGTCGCCGCAATCGCCATGCACAACATTCCGGAGGGCATCGCCGTCTCCGTCCCCATTTATCAGGCAACCAGGTCAAAGCGCAGGGCGTTTTTCTATTCCTTCCTCTCTGGTCTGGCGGAACCGGCGGGAGCCCTTGTGGGCTGGCTGATTCTAATGCCGGTTATGAATGATCTGGTCTACGGCATAATCTTTGCCGCGGCAGCGGGAATTATGGTGTTTATCTCATTTGACGAGCTGCTTCCTGCCGCAAGGGAATACGGGGAGCATCACTTATCCATCTACGGGCTGATATCCGGTATGATCGTAATGGCAGTCAGCCTGCTCCTGCTGAAATAGGGACCGGGCAGATTCGGACACTGGATCGAATCAGGCACAGGTGTGAATCCCCTGTGCCCGATTCGATTGGTCTTATTCCGTCCTGCAGCTGACAGGGGTATATCCTGCCTCCGTTACCGCATCCATTAATACCTGATCCGGAACCTCCTTGGTCAGAGAGACCTCAGCCTGCTTCTTCTCCAGATCCACAACCGCTTCCGCGACGCCGTCTACCGCCGCAAGGGCCTTCTGCACATGCATCTGGCAATGTGCGCACATCATTCCGTCAACTGTTAATACTTTCTTCATGCTAACCATTCCTTTCTGTTCTTCCGGCATTATGCCGTCTTCTTTCTTTTTATCTAATGCCGGTTCCGCACTGCGGACTACGGCAGAAGACTCTTCCTTCAACTCCTTCTTCTTGAAGAAACGCAGTCTGAGCGCATTCGTTACAACGCACACAGAGCTTAAGCTCATGGCGGCAGAGCCGATCATGGGGCTTAACCGCAGCTGGAATGCCGGATAGAGAACGCCTGCCGCCAGCGGAATTCCCAGGATATTGTAGAAAAATGCCCAGAACAGATTCATGTGAATATTCCGGACCACCGCGCGGCTCAGATCAATCGCGGCCGCCACATCATACAGAGAGTCCTTCATCAGCACCACATCCGCCGATTCAATGGCAATGTCGGTTCCCGCCCCGATTGCGATTCCGATATCCGCGCGGGTCAGAGCCGGCGCGTCGTTGATTCCGTCGCCGACCATGGCCACCTTATGCCCTTCCTGCTGAAGCGCGCGGATATTGGCTTCCTTCTCCGTCGGAAGCACATCAGAGATTGCCTTCTCTATTCCAAGCTCCTTTCGGATTGCTTCTGCCGTTACCTTATTATCCCCGGTCAGCATAACTACGTGCAGTCCCATCTCGTTAAACCGTCGAATCGCCGCCCGGCTGGACTCCCGGATGGTGTCCGCTACCGCAATGATTCCCGCAAGCTTCCCGTCCCTTGCAAACAACAGCGGGGTCTTGCCCTCCCCTGCCAAACGCTTTGCTTCCTGTCTGGCTCTTTCGGAATGCCCGTCCCCTCCCAGCACGCTGTTCTCCTCAAGAAATGCCGGATTCCCCGCAAGGTATGCCTTTCCGTTCACAACCGCCCTTACTCCGCGGCCCGCCACAGCCTCAAAGGCCTCTGCCCCGGGCAGCTCTTTGCCCTCCTTCGCGGCTCTTTCCACGACTGCCTGCGCAAGCGGATGCTCGCTTCCCTTCTCCGCAGCGGCTGCCTCCAGAAGGAATTCTTTCTCCGTCAGGGAAGGATCCAGAACAATCAGATCCGTCACGGACGGATGTCCCGAGGTAATCGTTCCCGTCTTATCCAGTACAATGGTATCCACATTGTGGAGATTCTCAAGGCTTTCGGCAGACTTAATCAGAATTCCCATCTCGGCCGCCTTGCCAGTGCCGACCATGATCGCGACTGGCGTTGCAAGTCCCAGCGCGCACGGACAGGATATAACAAGAACGGAAATTGCGTTCGAAAGCGCGAATTCAAAGCCCTGTCCCGCAATCAGCCACACAATCGCCGTTACCAGAGCGATCCCGATGACGACCGGAACAAAGATTCCGCTGACCTTATCTGCCAGACGGGCAATGGGCGCCTTAGAATTGCTCGCCTCATCAACCAGACGGATAATCTGGGACAGCGTCGTATCCTCTCCCACTCTGGATGCGCGGAAGCGAAAGCTGCCGTTCTTGTTAATCGTTGCGGAGATCACCGTATCTCCCTCCTGCTTTTCAACCGGAATACTCTCTCCGGTAATGGCAGCCTGATCGACATATCCGTGTCCTTCGATGACAACTCCATCTACCGGAATGCCCTCTCCCGGACGGATCACGACAATATCCCCTGCAACCACCTGCTCCGCCGGAATCGTCTGCTCCGCTCCGCCGCGGACTACAACCGCGGTCTTCGGCGCCAGATCCACGAGCTTGCCGAGCGCATCCGAGGTCTTGGCCTTTGATCTGGCTTCCAGATACTTGCCGACCGTAACCAGCGTCAGAATCATGGCCGCGGATTCAAAATACAGCGCATGCGCATATTCATGAACCAGCTCCATATCTCCGTGCCCGAATCCGTAAGCCATCCGGAACATGGCGAACAGCCCGTAGA
>CALWGS010000086.1 GCA_944380155.1 uncultured Lachnospiraceae bacterium | reverse complement strand
TCGGCATGGCAAGGAAGTCCGGCAGGCAGGAGGAGTCGGAGAGCGCCTCAAGTCCCTTCTTCTGGATCAGAGAGAAGAGCTGGGTAATGACCGCGTTCAGATCCCTGGTTCCGTCCATCAGGTGTTCGTCCGCATAGCGCAGAAGATAAGCAAGCGCGTTGGTCTGCTCATAATCGGCGAGCTGTTCGATGTAGCGCAGATCAATGGTCTCAAGACCGATTTGGATGGAATCCCTGGCGTGGCATTTGATTTTTAAGCGGTCGCGCCTCTTCTCAAAGCTGCCGGAGAGCGGGATACGCACGGAATTGGCCGGCATTGCGGCGGAAGCCTCCCTGGTGCCAGGCCCATTGGTGCCAGGCCCATTGGTGCCAGGCCCATCCGTGCCGGGATCTTCTGAATCCGATCCTTTTCCGGTATAGAAGGAGCGGCTGATTTCCTTTGCTCTGTCCGTAATATCATAGGGACGATAGGTATCCATCTGCAGGATGGTGTCTGCCTTCAAAAAGAAATCTCCGCTGCTGCCTGCGACAAGAATGGTAGAGATATGATTCTGGTCATATAACGGGCGGATGCGGTTAATGAAAGGGGTAATCGGCTCCTTATCCCGGCTGATGACACGCTGCATCAGTTCATCTCTGACCATGAAGTTTGTGGCGGAGGTATCCTCGTCAATCAGCAGGACCCTCGCCCCTGCTTCCGCAGCTTCCATTACACACGCGGCCTGCGAAGTGCTTCCGGAGGCATCCTCCGTATAAAAATGCACGGTATCCTTCCTGTTCGGAAGATTGTTAATGAAATAGGAGATATTCGTGCCGCGGATGCTTCTTCCGTCTTCCGCGCGGATTTTGACCGCGGATGCGTCCGTGATGACATATTCGCGCCCGTCTCCCGCAATGTGGTTATACACGCCGCGTTCCAGAGCTTCCAGAAGTGTGGATTTACCATGATAGCCTCCTCCGACAATCAGCGTAATTCCGTTCTTAATGCCCATTCCGGTGATCTTACCCTTGTGAGGCAGCGTCAGGGTCACGGAAAGGCTCTCCGGTGAGCGAAAGAGCACAGCATTCTTCATCGGACGGTCTGAAACGCCGCTTTCCCGCGGAAGCACGGCGCCGTCCGCAACGAAGGCGGCCAGATTCCTTAAGGGAAGCTCGGAACGGATATACGCCTGATCATCCGCCAGATCAATGACTGCCTTCACTGCAGCCGCATTCAGTCTTCGATAGAAGCAGACGGCGCCGACGGCGGCCGGCAAAAAATCAAAGAAGATCTTAGCCAGCTCATCTGACTGGATGGTACGCCCGTTCGCCGGGAAGCCGACCTCGAAGCGAATGGAAAGCTGACCTGCATTCAGGCTGCAGGCGGTCCGTTCCAGAATCTCCTGGCCCGGACGGCTGACGCCGATGAGCCCGCTTTTTCCCGATCCCTTTGCCCGGAAGGTATATTTGGAAGTCTGGATTCCGAACAGACGAATCAGATAGTCTTCCAGGGCGATTCTCCGTTCTTTGGAAGAGAGGTACTCTGCAGGGAATCCCGCAATGCTCTGTTTCATCAGAATCCGAAGCTTGGACGGGGCGGCAAACGGATCGCCCTGAACATGATCAATGCTTAAAATATAATCTTTGAAATCATACTGACCCTGCAGGGACTTGTAGGCCGGATAGCTCTTATGGTTAACCGAACTCAGCATGATTCTTAAATCAGATGATGTCTTCATAGAATCAGAAATCCTCCTAATACGTAATAACCCCGCTACGAATGTCTGGTCTCCTTCATGCCCGCAAGAATCAGGCGCTTTGCGCGCATTGCCTGCGCGGTTGTTGCGGCGGGAGTGTCTTTGAGCGGGTAGGGAATCCCGAGGCTGTCATATTTTGCGATCCCCATTGTGTGGTAGGGAAGGATATCAAGCGCCTTGACATTGGAAAGAGTTCCGAGAAATCTGCCGAGCTCCTTTAAATCCTCTTCTTCATCCGTCAGTCCGGGAACGACAACGTGGCGGATCCACACGGGGATTTCCTTCCCGGCAAGGTAGGCCGCGAAGGCCAGAATTCCGGCGTTGTCATGCCCGGTCAGCCGGCGGTGGACCTCCGGGCGGATATGCTTAATATCTAACATCACAAGATCCGTGACGGCAAGAACGCGGTCCCATTGGTCCGCGTTCTTGCCGTCATGAAAGGTAATCCCTGAGGTATCAATACAGGTATGGATCCCCTGTTCCTTCGCCAGTTCAAACAGCTCTGTGACGAATTCGATCTGGGCAAGGGGCTCTCCGCCTGTTACCGTAATGCCGCCCTGCTTCATAAAGGAGCGGTAGCGGAGCGCGTCGGCAAGAATGTCGGCAGCTTCGCGTTCTTCCCCCCTGCCGAATTCCCAGGTATCCGGATTATGGCAGTAGAGGCAGCGCATCGGACAGCCCTGCAGAAATACCACATAGCGGATGCCGGGGCCGTCCACTGTACCGAACGATTCCGTCGAATGAATATAACCCTTCATGCCGCGCCGCCTTACAGCTGTTGATGGAAGGTTCTGGCGATTACATCGTCCTGCTGTTCCTTGGTGAGCTTAATGAAATTCACGGCATAGCCGGATACGCGTACGGTAAGCTGGGGATATTTCTCCGGATGAGCCTGTGCGTCTAAGAGGGTCTCTTTGGTGAATACATTGACGTTCAGATGATGTCCGCCCTGTTCTACATATCCGTCCAGTAAATTAATTAAATTATCTACCTGTTGCGACATAATGGTTCTCCTTTCTGAAAGTTAATCTTCTTCGCAGTAATTCTGTTCTTCTGCAATTTCCGTTTCCGGTTCGTCATCGTCGAAGCCCTTGTGGAGAGTCGGGACGTTACAGGCCATATTGCCGATTCCGCAGTCGGCGGAACGGAAGGTCTCAACGACCTTCTCCTGTGTCATGCCGTCCTCTCCAAAGATGACATTCATATGACCGCCGCCGCCCGACATGAAGGAGTCGAGCATGGCGATCAGCTCATCAATCTGTTCCTGATTGTTCTCCGGCATATCATCACACCCTTTCCGTGTACCGTATCAACAGGGCTGTTACGGATCCTCTTCCAGTAGTCTGTCCAGATCCAGATCACCTGCAAAGAGCGTATCATCCTTGCCAAGAGCCCCCGGTACGATGGAGAAGGTATTTGAGATACCGTCCTGCGCGTGGCGGAACGGAAGTTTGGCCACCGAAGCAAGGGAGGCGGCGGCGCCGTGCGTATCTCTGCGGTGCATCGGATTGGCTCCCGGAGCCAGAGGCTCGCCCATACGCCGTCCGTCCGGTGTGTTGCCGGTCTTCTTGCCATATACCACATTCGAGGTGATCGTAAGGATGGACATGGTCGGGAAGCTGTCACGGTAGGTGTGGTGCTTTCTGATCTTATCCATAAAGGTGCGCACCAGCTGTACTGCAATGCTGTCAACCCTGTCGTCGTTATTGCCGTACTTCGGGAAGTCCCCCTCCACCTCGTAGTCCGTGACAATTCCATCCTCATCGCGGATGACCTTGACCTTCGCATATTTAATCGCGGATAAGGAATCTGCCACAACAGAGAGTCCTGCAATTCCGGTGGCGAAATACCTCTTGACATCGCGGTCATGCAGCGCCATCTGAACCTTCTCATAGGCGTACTTATCATGCATATAATGAATGACATTCAGCGTATTCACATACAGTCCTGCCAGCCATTCCATCATATCGTCGTACTTGGACATAACGTCATCGTAATCGAGGTAGTCCCCTTCGACCGGACGGTACTTCGGGCCGACCTGAATCTTGAGACGTTCATCCACACCGCCGTTGATGGCGTAGAGGAGGCACTTTGCAAGGTTCGCCCTTGCGCCGAAGAACTGCATCTCTCTTCCGACACGCATGGAGGAGACGCAGCAGGCAATTGCGTAATCGTCTCCGTGAACCGGGCGCATCAGGTCATCATTCTCATACTGGATGGAAGAGGTCTTAATCGATATCTTCGCGCAGTACTCCTTGAAGGCCCTGGGAAGTCTGGTAGACCAGAGCACGGTCAAATTCGGTTCCGGAGCCGTTCCGAGATTCTCGAGCGTATGCAGATAGCGGAACGAGGTCCTGGTGACCATATGTCTGCCGTCGATGCCGATTCCGCCGATGGATTCCGTCACCCAGGTCGGATCCCCGGAGAAGAGGGCATTGTATTCCGGTGTTCTTGCGAAGCGTACCATACGCAGTTTCATAATAAAGTGATCAATATATTCCTGCGCCTGCTCTTCGGTAATCACACCGTTCTTCAGATCGCGCTCAATGTAGATATCAAGGAAGGTGGAGGTGCGCCCAAGACTCATGGCGGCGCCATTCTGCTCCTTTACTGCAGCGAGGGAGTCGAAATACAGCCACTGAATCGCTTCCTTCGCGTTGGCAGCGGGCCTTGAGATGTCAAAGCCGTAGATTGCGCCGAGCTTCTTCAGATCCTCGAGCGCGCGCAGCTGCTCGGACAGCTCTTCCCGCAGGCGGATATTCTTGGAGGTCATGCGGACCAGTGAAGTATCAAGCTGATGCTTTTTGTCCTCGATCAGCCAGTCGATTCCGTATAAGGCAACCCTTCTGTAATCGCCGATAATACGTCCTCTTCCGTAGGCATCGGGAAGTCCGGTGATAATCGCTGACTTTCTTGCAAGCCTCATCTCGGGAGTATAGACATCAAAGACTCCCTGGTTATGCGTCTTTCTATATTCGGTAAATATCTTTACAACTTCGGGATCCACTTCATAGCCGTACTCCCTGCATGCGTTCTGAGCCATGCGGATTCCGCCGAAGGGCTGAAGAGAACGCTTGAAGGGCTTGTCTGTCTGAAGTCCGACGATCTGTTCCAGCTCCTTATCGATATAACCGGGTCCATGAGAGGTTATGGTTGATACAATTTTAGTGTCCATATCAAGAACACCGCCCGCTTCCCGCTCCTTTCTGGAAAGCTCCATGACCTCTTCCCAGAGCTTTGTGGTTGCGGCGGTGGGACCGGAGAGAAATTCTTCATTTCCGTTGTATGGGGTATAATTGTGCTGGATAAAATCTCTGACATTGACAGAAGTATTGCACCATCTGCCAGGCTTAAAGCCGGCCCATTCTTCTTTCAGCATTGGTAATCCTCCTATTATATGAAAGTCATCAGTTCTATACGTGCTCATTATACGGGATCTTTCTGTGTGAGTCAATGATTTTCCCCTGGAATTCCTGTGATATTTTTCTCAGCTGAGTATGGTAAATGCGGAGGAGTGCGCAGTATTTCCGCAGTATTTCATTTCCGATTCCCGTATATAATAATTAAGAAATTGATTCAAGGTTCCGGTGAGATATGGAAAATGCCAAACTGGATAATACGTTGAATCTGGCGCTGTCGGTTCCGGAAGAGGAGCGGCGTCTGACAGAGGACCTGAATATCGGTTATGATCCGGCAGAGAATACCTGGGAACTGATTGTCAGGTATGTGGGAAGCCTCGAGAGGATTGCGCAAGATCTGGATTTGCGGGTTACGCCGCTCTCGGGAGGGTATGCGGTGATTCTGATTCGGGAAGATCAGATCGGAAGACTGTCAGATTATGAGGAAATTATATTCATTGAGAAGCCAAAGAGTCTGTATTTTGAAGACGAAGCGGGAAACGCGGTCTCCTGTGTACAGGGGGCAAGAACGGTCTATGAGTTGTATGGAGAGGGGACTCTGATTGCGGTCCTTGATTCCGGAATTGATTATGCCCATCCGGATTTCAGAAGAGAGGACGGAACCACAAAGATTCTGTGTCTGTGGGATCAGACCATTACACAGGGGAGTCCGCCCGCCGGTTTCACGGAAGGAACGGAGTATACGCAGGAGGAGATTAACCGGGCCCTGAATCAGCCAGACCGGGCGGGACAGCTTGCAGTGGTTCCGAGCACGGACCTGACGGGGCATGGAACTCATGTGGCAGGGATCTGCGCAGGCGGGAGGAGAAGTGTGGGAAGGAGAATGGGGGTTGCGCCGGAGTGCGGGCTGATTATTGTGAAGCTCGGCAATTCCGTGGGGAATTCCTTCCCAAGAACGACTCAGCTGATGACCGCGCTGGAGTACGCAATCCAAAAGGGAGCGGAGTACAACAGGCCGATCGCGGTTAATATCAGCTTCGGCAATAATTACGGGGCGCATAACGGATTTTCTCTGATTGAGGATTATATTAATGAAATGGCGCTCCAGTACCGCAGCTGTATTGTGATCGGAACCGGGAATGAGGGGAGTGCTGCCAGGCACGCATCGGGAGTGCTGAGGGAAGGACAGGAGGAGATTGTGGAGCTGGCCGTAGGAGAAGGAGAGGTGAATCTGAATCTCCAGATATGGAAAAACTATTATGACGAGTTCTCTATTTCCCTGATTGCGCCGTCCGGTCTTCGGGTGGGGCCGATTCCTGCCGTGCTTGGCAATCAGAGATTCCGGATGGATCAGACGCGGATCCTGCTGTATTACGGGGAGCCGGTTCCGTTCAATCAGGCACAGGAGATCTATTTTGAATTCCTTCCGGTCGAAAGAAGGCAGCAGGAGGGGAGTCCGATGCCCAGAGTCATAGACAGCGGCATCTGGCAGATTGTCCTGACACCGGAAAGAATTGTCACTGGAGAGTACCGGATGTGGCTGCCTGCAGGAGGAATTACTTCTCTTCAGACCCGCTTTGTAGAACCGTCCGAGGAGATTACGCTGACCGTACCGTCCACGGCGCTGCGCGCGATCTCCGTGGGAGCATACAATGCCAATACAGGGAGTCCGGCTTATTTTTCAGGGCGGGGCTAT
>CALWGS010000085.1 GCA_944380155.1 uncultured Lachnospiraceae bacterium | reverse complement strand
CGTGGATCTTTACGGGGGACTGGTTGCGTCGGGTATTATGGCGCATATCGGAGTTCAGGTGCTGCTGAATATCGCGGTTGTGACGAACACCATTCCATCTACGGGCGTTCCGCTCCCGTTCATCAGCTACGGAGGTACTTCGCTGGTTGTGCTTCTGCTGGAAATGGGAATCGCGCTGAGCGTGTCCAATCAGATTAAGGCAGAGCTGTAGGACGCGCGGAAAATCCGGCGGGATCAGGAACGATTCCGGGAGCGCCTGCATATGTTTGGATATAGGATTTTATATGAGGTGCTTCATGTCTTTGATAGAGGTGACCGGAGGCAGGCCGTTATCCGGGGAAATTACGGTGCAGGGCTCTAAGAATGCGGCGCTTCCGCTGCTGGCCGCCGCCGTTTTGCACCGGGGCGAGAGCAGAATCGGGAATTGCCCGAGGATTCGGGATGTCTGCAATATGGAGACGCTGCTTGGGCAGCTGGGCTGTAAGACGCGCAGAGAAGGAAGAACCCTGGTGATTGACGCGTCAGGAGTCGCGGATGGTGTGGTAACCGGAGCCGAAGTGAAGAGGACAAGAGCATCGGTTCTGCTGCTTGGCGCTCTGTCCGGACGCGGCAGGCGCGCGGCCATTGCGTATCCCGGCGGCTGCTCGATCGGCGAGCGCAGGATTGACTTTCACATTGATGCCCTGCGGACCATGGGCGTGAATGTGGAGGAGACGGAAGGAATGCTGTGTTTTGAGGCGAAGGAGCTTCGGGGCAGTGAGATTACGCTGAAGTTCCCAAGCGTCGGGGCGACGGAGAATATCATTCTGGCTGCCGTGCTGGCCCGGGGTACAACCCGGATCCGCAACGCCGCGGCAGAGCCGGAGATCGGGATTCTGTGTGAGTTTCTGAACCGGGCGGGCGCGAGGATTGTCCGGAGGGGCAGTTCCGTAGAGATTGAAGGAGTGGAAGAGCTCCGGGATACCATGTATGAGCTTCCGGGAGATCGGATCGTGGCCGGAACCTATCTGGCGGCGGCGGCCGGAACGGGGGGACGGATTACGGTCCGCGGTGTCGGGAGAAAGGAGCTGGACAGCCTGCTTGCGGTGCTTGCCGGGGCGGGATGCGGCATAACCGGGGATGAGCGGCAGATTACCCTGGGCGCCGTGCCGCCGCTGCGCGCGGTGTCCTTCCGGACGGCACCGTATCCGGGATTTCCGACGGATATGCAGTCCTCCATGATGGCGCTCATGAGCAGAGCCCAGGGGGAGAGCCGGATTACGGAGACCATATTCGAGAACCGGTTCCATACGGCGGGGGAACTTGTGAAAATGGGAGCAAGCATCCGAATTGAGGGAGATACGGCCTATGTTGACGGAGGAAGAGAGCTTACGGGAACTGAGGTGACGGCCGGTGACTTAAGGGACGGGGCAGCATTGGTAACGGCCGGATTGTTCGCAAGAGGCACAACGATTGTCCGGGATCCGGAGAATTATATCAGAAGAGGCTATGAAGACATTACCGGAGATTTGAGAAGGCTTGGAGCGTATATCCGGGAGGATTGACGCGGGAGGCGGCGTTAGAAGTCCGGTATCCGGCAGAAATGGAGTAAATCGTGAAGGAAGTCAGTGGACATAAGAAACTATGGAAGTTCATATTGATTCTGATCGGAGTCTGTTTGCTGCTTCTCGTAATTCTGGTTGTATTTGCGGGGAGCAGCCGGCTTGAGACGATAGAAGTGCAGGGAAATACCTATTACACGGATGAGGAGATCATTGAGCGGGTCGTAACAGAACCGACGGATCAGTTCGCGCTTCTGCTGTATCTCAGGTGCCGGTATCAGGAGCAGGAGAGGATCCCCTTCGTGGAGTACATAAGCGTGGAGATGACGGATAATCATTCCGTGCTGCTGACGGTGTACGAGAAGATATTGACGGGCTGTGTGAAGGTGATGGGGAATTATCTGTATTTCGATAAGGACGGAATTGTTGTGGAGAGTTCGTCCGAGAAGAAGGAAGATATCCCCGTGATTACGGGCCTGGAGTTCAGCAGGCTGATTCTGTATGAGAAGCTGGAGGTTCAGAATGAAGGGATGTTCTCTACGATTTTGAATCTGACGAGGCTGATTGATAAGTATGAGCTCAGTGTGGATGAGATTCATTTCGGTTCGAATCTGGAGGTGGACTTCTTGTGCGGGAATATCCGGGTCAGGCTTGGCCGGAAGGAGATGTACGATGAAGCGGCGGCCGCGCTGGTGACGATCCTGCCCAGGGCGGATGAGCTGGAGAGGGAGATGACAATCGATATGAGGGATTATACGCCGGGGGATCGGGTCATTGGGACGTACGAAGAGTAAATTTGGACAAACTTGACAAAATTACCATTTTTTCTCAGATTGGTCAGATAAATCTAAAAAAAATCCACACGAAATTAGAAATTGTGCTTGATTATTTTTGCAAGAAAAGATATGATTATGTGTAGTGCTGAACGATAGAGCGGCATGGGGGTTAGCATGGGATTGGGGATGGATTCTATGGACGCTCTATGTTGAAATGGGACGGAAAGGCCATTATGGGAACAACCAGTGAAGGAGGAACTACTTTGCTTGAGATTAAAATGAACGAGTCAGAATCAAGTGCGAAGATACTTGTAATCGGAATCGGAGGCGCGGGTAATAATGCGGTGAACCGCATGATAGAGGAGAATATTATCGGCGTTGAGTTTGTCTGTGTGAATACGGACAAGCAGCATTTAAAGACATGTAAGGCGCCGCAGTGTATTCAGATAGGAGAGAAGCTGACCAAGGGGCTTGGAGCGGGCGCACAGCCGGAGGTTGGCGAGAAAGCCGCCGAGGAGAGCAGGGATGAGCTTGTGGAAGTGATTAAAGGCTCGGATATGGTTTTTGTGACCTGTGGAATGGGAGGCGGAACCGGAACCGGAGCCGCGCCTGTCATTGCTCAGATCTCCAAAGAGATGGGAATCCTCACGGTGGGCATTGTGACGAAGCCTTTCAAGTTCGAGGCGAAGCAGAGAATGAATAACGCGATTGCGGGAATCGAGAGGCTGAAGGCCAATGTCGATACCCTGATTGTAATTCCGAACGATAAGCTGCTTGAGATTGTGGACAGGAGAACCACCATGCCGGATGCTCTGCGCAAGGCGGACGAGGTTCTGCAGCAGGGCGTTCAGGGAATTACAGACCTGATCAACGTACCCGGACTGATCAATCTGGACTTCGCCGATGTTCAGACGGTTATGAAGGATAAGGGAATTGCACATATTGGAATCGGTGTGGGACGGGGCGATGATAAGTGCCTGGATGCCGTGAAGCAGGCGATTACGAGCCCTCTGCTTGAGACCACCATCGAGGGCGCGACGAACGTCATTATTAACATATCCGGCGATGTGGGACTGATTGAGGCGAGTGAGGCCGCAAGCTATGTTCAGGAGCTGGCAGGAGATAACGCGAACGTAATCTTCGGTACGATCTTTGACGAATCGACCCCGGATATTGCGACGATTACGGTCATTGCGACCGGACTGGATACCAGGCAGAGCGCGGGCAGCGGAATGTCCGGAGCGGGAGCAAGGCAGGGCCAGCCGCAGGGCAGACCGTCCACTTCGTTTGGCGGCGGCTACAGAGGCGGCGCGGCATCCCAGCAGAATCACCCGGCGTCCTCCTACCGCCCGGGACAGGCGCCTTCGGGTACGGGGTATCAGAGACCGCAGAATCCGAGGCCCCAGAGCGGGTACCGTCCGCCGGTGAATAATTTTGGGAACAATTCAGAAGGCGGAATCAAGATTCCGGAGTTCCTTCAGAAGAACCGCAAGGAATGAGAACGTGACAACAGAATAACGAATGAATGATAAGAAAAGCCGTGATCCTGGAGATTACGGCTTTTTTTGCGCCTGTTCGACGGGTATTGCGTGAACCGGAGCAGGAAGGGAATGAGAGAAGCGTTATTATGGAGTTTCGGACAGGAATTTAGGATATTTTGGAAATTGAATTCACAGATCCCTATCGTGGTTTTGACATTTTTTTTGGATGCGGTGTCCTATAATGAAGGCATGGTTTTTTGGGCAGATGTGTTTTTTTGCATTAATTTTGTTATGGATTGGCTGCTGCTTCGGCTTCTTTGGAATGTGCTCGGCAGGCGGAACGGGGCAAGGTGCGCGGCGGGAGCCGCCTGCGGAGCGGGAATCGCGGTACTTGCGGCGCTGATCTCACAGGGGGACTTCTTTGGATGGAGCAGGATGATATGGATCGGGGCCGGAGTGTCCGGAGCGGTTGTGATGACCGGGGTGGGTTTCGGGTTCGATTCGGCCGGAGCGGTGCTTAAGAGGGCCGGAATTCTTGTTATGCTCTCGTTTGTGACCTCCGGAAGCTTCTTAAGTCTGTATTTTTACTCCGGACTCGGGGCATGGTTCGTAGGAAGGCTCCCGGCCTGGGGGAAGAGATTCGGAAGTCTGACGTTCCTTGTGATCGGAATGGCGGGGGCTGCGGCGGGGAGCGCGGCAGTCCGCAGAATTCTGACATTTGCCTTGAAAGGAGGGTATTATGCGACGGAGCTGGTCTTATGTGGAAGGAAGGTGAAGGGAGAGGGGTTCCTGGACACAGGAAACAGCCTGTCGGATCCGGTATCGGGCGCTCCGGTGGTGATCGCGGGGAAGGGGCCTGTGGAGGAGTTTCTGAAGGAGACCGCGCTCTGCCATCCGGAACGGATTCGAATGATTCCGTATCATTCCGTAGGCAGGGATCACGGAATTCTGATCGGAGTGGTGCTGGATGAAATTGTGGTTTACACAGAGGAGGGAGCGGTAAGCAGGAGAGGGGTTGTCTGTGCGTTGTGTACACACGCGGTTTCGGCCGGAAAGAATGATCGGATCATTCTTCACACATCAATTATAACAGGAGGGAATACATAGTATGCTGCTTAAAATTTCAGTGCCGGATAAGTTTCAGTTTCGCATGATCCCGGATTTCAGGGCTCTGTTGTTCCGAAGCCAGGGAGAGATTCATTATATCGGCGGAGCGGAGGTGCTGCCCGCGCCGCTGAGTCCGGAGGAGGAGGCACAGGCGATTGGGAAGTTCGGGACTCCCTGCGAGGAGGAGGCGAAGTCGCTGCTGGTAGAGCATAATTTAAGGCTGGTGGTATACATAGCAAAAAAGTTTGATAATACGGGAGTCGGGGTGGAGGATTTGATTTCTATCGGAACCATTGGCCTGATTAAAGCGATTAATACCTTCAATCCGCATAAAAATATTAAGCTGGCGACCTATGCGTCCCGCTGCATTGAAAATGAGATTCTGATGTATCTGCGGCGGAATAACAAGACCCGGATGGAGGTGTCGATTGATGAACCGCTGAACGTGGATTGGGACGGGAATGAGCTTCTGCTTTCGGATATTCTGGGAACGGAGGATGATGTGATCTCAAGGAACATGGAGGATGAGGTGGACAGAAAGCTTCTGTTCAAGGCCCTGTCCAAGCTCAATGACAGGGAGCGGGTGATTGTTACGCTGCGCTTCGGTCTGAATACCAGGGACGGGGCGGAGCGGACGCAGAAGGAGGTTGCGGATATGCTCGGAATCTCGCAGTCCTATATTTCAAGGCTTGAGAAGAAGATTATTAAGCGGCTGAAGAAAGAAATGATGCGCTGTATGGAATAAGATTGTATTCCTCTCCGGATAATGGTAGAATGAAGTATGACAAGGAGAAAGGAGACGATCGGATGAAACTGACGTTTATCGGGGCGGATCATGAGGTGACCGGAAGCTGTCACTGTCTGGGAGTACGGGATAAGACTCTGCTGATTGACTGCGGTATGGAGCAGGGGGTGGATAAGTTCGAGAATCAGGAGCTTCCCGTTCAGGCAGGCGACGTGGATTATGTTCTCCTGACGCATGCCCATATCGATCATTCCGGCCTGCTGCCATTATTGTATGCGAGAGGGTTCCGCGGCAAGATTTTTACGACGCCGGCCAGCAGGGATCTGTGCGAGATTATGCTTCGGGACAGCGCGCATATCCAGATGTTCGAGGCGGAATGGCGCAACCGCAAAGCGAAGCGGGCAGGACGGGACGAGTACGTACCCCTGTATACCATGGAGGACGCGGAAGGGGTATTGGAGCTGTTCGTTCCGTGCGAGTACGAGGAGATTGTACCGATCTGTGACGGAGTGACGGCACGTTTTTCTGATGTCGGGCACCTTCTCGGCTCGGCAAGCATCAAGATCTGGATGGAGGAGGACGGAGTGACGAGAACCATCGTCTTCTCCGGGGATATCGGGAATTCGAACCAGCCGCTGATTAAGGACCCAAAGCTCTTGCGCGAGGCGGATTATGTGGTGATGGAATCCACCTACGGCAACCGCAGCCATTCGGAATCGCCGGATTATGTCGGGGATCTGGCAAAGATCATTGATACGACGCTCGCGAGGGGCGGGAATGTTGTGATTCCTTCCTTCGCGGTCGGAAGGACGCAGGAGCTTTTGTACTTTATCCGGAAGATTAAGCAGGATCGGCTGGTCGCCTCAAGGCCGGATTTTGAAGTCTATCTGGACAGTCCTCTGGCAATTGAGGCGACCGGAATCTTTACGAAGAATATGGCGTCGTGCTTTGACGAGGAGGCCATGAGGCTGGTGGAACAGGGAATTAATCCCATTTGCTTCCCTGGGCTGAAGCTGTCCGTAACGGGGGATGATTCCAGAAGAATCAATACGGATAAGACGCCCAAGGTGATTATATCTGCGTCCGGAATGTGCGAGGCAGGAAGAATCCGACATCATCTGAAGCATAATCTGTGGAGGCCGGAGTGTACCGTGCTCTTCGTCGGCTATCAGGCGGTAGGGACGCTGGGGCGCTCCCTGCTTGAGGGGACGAAGGAGGTCCGGCTGTTCGGCGAGGGAATCGAGGTCCGGGCGGAAGTACGCAGGCTTGACGGGATCAGCGGCCACGCGGATCGGGAGGGTCTGCTGGAGTGGATCGGCGCGTTCAAGAAGAAGCCGGTTGTGTTCGTGGTGCACGGCGAGGACAGCGTGTGCGATGAATTCACCAGAACATTGACAGAGCTCGGGTATCAGGCGGAAGCGCCGTATTCCGGTTCAACTTATGAGCTGAAGGCCGGCGTCTGCATGAGAGCGGCGGAGCCCGTGAAGAAGATTCGCAGGACAAAGCAGGTACAGACCACGGTCTATGAAAGACTTGTCGCGGCCGGAAAGAGGCTGATGACCGTCATCACGCATAACGAGGGCGGCGCGAATAAGGATCTCGCGAAGTTCGCGGATCAGATCAACAGTCTGTGCGATAAGTGGGACAGATAGCGGGCCGGTAAGGCCGCTCTGGTAATTATTACAAGAAGCCGCCCGGTATAAAGGGCATGGAAACGGACATCATTATAGTATATCGAATGATGATGGAGGTTTCGGAATGGCTCTTTATAAGGTTGAAATCTGCGGTGTGAATACGGCAAAGCTTCCCCTGCTGAAGGCGAAGGAGAAGGAGGAGCTGTTTGAACGGATTAAGAAGGGCGATAAGGAGGCCAGAGAGATCTATATCAAGGGCAACTTAAGGCTGGTCCTCAGTATCATTCAGCGGTTCTCCGGGAACAACGAGAATGTGGATGATCTGTTCCAGATTGGCTGTATTGGATTGATGAAGGCAATCGATAATTTCGATACCTCGCAGGGAGTTAAGTTTTCAACCTACGCGGTTCCTATGATCATCGGCGAGATCCGGCGCTATCTCAGGGATAATAACGCGATCCGCGTCAGCCGGTCCCTGCGCGACACGGCGTACAAGGCCATCTATGCCAGGGAGGAATTCAGGAGGGAGAACAACCGGGAGCCGACGCTTGAGGAGCTTTCCGCGGCGGCGGGAATCCCGTCGGGGGATATTGTGACCGCCATGGATGCGATCCAGAGTCCGGTCTCCTTATATGAGCCGGTCTATACGGAGGGCGGAGATACTCTGTATATTATGGATCAGGTGAGCGACAAGAAGAATAAGGAGGAAAACTGGGTGGAGGGCATATCCCTCAAGGAGGCTATGGAGAAGCTTCCGCCCAGGGAGAACCGGATCATCCGGCTGCGGTTCTTTCAGGGGAAGACGCAGATGGAGGTGGCGGAGGAGATTCATATCTCCCAGGCACAGGTGAGCCGGCTGGAGAAATCGGCGTTGAAGAATATGAAGAATTATTTGTCGAAATAAGAATCGGGCCGGAGCGCAGGGTGATGTGCGTTCCGGCCCGTATCTGTCACTGGCGCTTGAATGCCTGTTCGCAATAGATGCAGCGGTAGATTCCCTTCTGGGGATCCGCCAGACGGAAGGTATGGGGAAGCTGATGCTCCACCGAGGTGATACATCTGGGGTTTTTGCAGCGGATGATTCCCGTTACGGTGTCCGGGAGCCGTAAGGCCCGCTTCTCGACAATCTTCCCGTCTTCGATGATGTTAATGGTGATTGTGGGATCCAATACCGCGATCATATCCAGATCCAGCGTGTTCTTGCCTTCAATCTTGATGATGTCCTTCTTTCCCATCTTGTTGCTTCTTGCGTTCTTGATAATGGCCACACTGCAGTCCAAATCCTCTAAGTGAAGATAGTTATAGATGGCCATGGAGCCGCCCGCCTTGATGTGGTCGAGCACAACGCCTTCCGTTAATCCGCCGATATTCAGCATAAGCCTGATCCTTCCTTTCTAATTCTGGTTCTGATTATAACTCTGATTCTGGTTTCGATTCTGACTGCTTCGGGGCGAGTCCGAGCAGGGTCAGGATTAGAGCCATTCTGACATAGACGGCAAATCTGGCCTGCTTAAAGTAGACGGCGCGGGGATCGGAATCTACCTCGCAGGCGATTTCATTGACGCGGGGCAGGGGATGGAGCACCAGCATATCCGGGCCCGCAAGCGCCATCTTCTTGGAGTCCAGAATATACGTATCCTTGAGGCGGATGTAATCCTCTTCGTTGAAGAAGCGCTCCTTCTGAACCCGAGTCATGTACAGGATGTCCAGATCCGGAAGAACCTCCTCTAATGTACGGACCTCGCGGAAGGGAATCTCATTTTTCATTAGGACGCCTTCCCGCAGATAGGTCGGGATCCGCAGCTCCTCCGGCGAAATCAGGGCGAAGGAAATGCCGGGGTAGCGGACCATTGCGTTAATCAGAGAGTGAACGGTCCGTCCGAACTTCAGATCTCCGCACAGGCCGATGGTCAAATGATCGAGTCTTCCCTTTAATATTTTGATGGTTAGAAGATCGGCAAGTGTCTGGGTGGGGTGGTTGTGGCCGCCGTCTCCGGCATTGATTACCGGAATATCGGAGTACATGGAAGCAACCAGAGGGGCGCCTTCCTTGGGGTGGCGTATGGCACAGATATCGGCGTATCCGGAAATGACACGGATGGTATCCGCGACGGTCTCCCCTTTGGCTGCAGAGGAAGAATCCGCGGAAGAAAAGCCGAGGACGCTGCCGCCCAAGTTCAGCATTGCGGCTTCGAAGCTGAGTCTGGTTCTCGTACTCGGTTCATAAAACAGGGTAGCAAGCTTTTTTCCGTGGCAGCAGTTAGAATACTTGCCGGGATCCCGGATAATATCCTCTGCCAGGTTCAGAATATCCGTAAGCTCAGAAACGGATAAATCTAAGGGACTGATTAAATGTTTCATAAGCACCTCCGTGATGGATTCCAGTGTGCCGGCCGAACAAGCACGCTGATTCATATTCAACTTGCAATTATACTATGGGGGTGGAAAAAATACAAGCGAAAATATGAATTCCCGCGTGCATCCGTTCCGAAACGGTTTCCGGTCAATTTTTGCAAGGTTCTCTGGAAAATACACCAGATTTTCCGTTCGGGGATGTAGTATAATATCAGTATCAAATGTCTTGATTCTGAAAGGAGTAGATTCATATGGAACTTAGAACCGCTTCCTCCCCAAGGGATGTGAAATACTACACGACGCAGAGGCTTCGTGAGGAGTTTTTGATTGATGATCTGTTCAGGGCTGACGAGATTAAGATGGTCTACAGTCATATTGACCGTATTATTACGGGTTCGGCGGTTCCTGTTCAGGGGCCGCTTACGGTTACGGCAGGAGAAGAGCTCAGAGCGGAGTATTTCCTTGAGAGAAGGGAAATGGGAGTGATTAATATCGGCGGCAAGGGAACGGTGACGGTCGACGGAACGGTATATGAGCTTGAATATAAGGACGGAATGTACATTGGAATGGGCTCGAAGGACATTGTATTCGCGAGCGCGGATGCGGACAGGCCCGCGAAGTTCTACTTTAACAGCGCGCCTGCGCATAAGACCTATCCGACGGTTCTGATTAAGCCGGAGAACTGTGTGAGAGTGGAGCTTGGTTCTCTTGAGGAATCGAATCACCGCTTCATTTGCAAGTACATCCTGCCCGGCCAGGTGGAGAGCTGCCAGCTTGTGATGGGGATGACGCAGCTGCTGCCCGGAAGCGTCTGGAATAC
>CALWGS010000084.1 GCA_944380155.1 uncultured Lachnospiraceae bacterium | reverse complement strand
CTGCGGCTGCCGCATAATCGGCCAGTACCGCCCGCTCGGAGGTATACTGCTCCAGGCAGCCCCTGCTGCCGCACGGACAGCGTCTCCCCCCGCGCAGAATGACGGTGTGGCCGAATTCCCCGGCCCGTCCGGTATGCCCGGAATACAGCCTGCCGTTCAGAATCAGTCCCATGCCCACTCCGGAGTGAATGCTTAAGCCCGCGATATTCTTATGACGTCCCGACAGCATCGAGTATTCTCCGATTGCGGACAGGTTCGCCTCGTTGTGGACGAATACGGGCACATGGAACTGTTCGCTCAGAAGAGAGGAGAGCGGGATATCTTCGATCTCGTAATACGGGGTAAATATAATTTCGTTGTGCTTGGTAATCCCATGTATGCCCAGGCAGATCCCGACCAGGCCGTCCGTACTGCCGTCCGGCCCGCACAGGGAACGGATCAGGGTACAGAGAGCGCCGGCAAGATCTCCGGCAGGCGGGGTGGGAGCCTTACGAATCACACGTTCCTGACAGAGCAGATCCGAACGCATGGCAGAGAGGAAGGCGGTTCCGATCTCCACGCTTACGGCATAGCCGCAGTCCTTATGAAAGCTTAACAGGATGGGCTTCCTGCCGAGGCTGGTGTCATCGCTGCCGATTTCCAGCACCATCCCGGCAGAGATGAGATCCTGTACAATGGCGGACACCGTAGCCTTGGTCAGTCCGAGCTCCTTGGAGATTGCGGCCCTGGATATGGGCTGGCGGTTCACAATGGTCTCTAAGACCAGCTTGCTGTTAATGTCCCGTATTAATTCTCTGCTTCCAAGCTTCATGGCCGCTCCTTTCTGCAAACATAATCCCTTCTGCAAATACAATCCTTGATTCTAATCCAATTTCTTACTTGACAGGTCATCGAAACACTGTTATCATTATAGCATACCTAATTAGTTTAGTAAATAAACAAATTAAAAAGATTTTGCCAAAGGGCGGGAAGGGCCGTACTGAGAGGGTCCGCATGCCGGCAGGAATGGATGGTTCCATCCCTTTTCATGCCGGATCAAAATTCGAGGAGGATACGAGTATGCTGTATATTGGAGTGGATCTGGGAACATCATCCGTGAAGCTGGTGCTGATGGATGAGACCGGAGAGATTAAGAAGATTGTATCGGAGGAATATCCGTTGTATTTTCCGAAGACCGGATGGTCGGAGCAGAATCCTTCGGACTGGTATGAGAAGTTCACGAAGGCTGTGAAGGAGCTGACAAACGAGTGTGATAAGAGTCAGATTGACGGAATCAGCTTCTCCGGGCAGATGCACGGACTGGTCATTTTGGATGAGAATGATGAGGTGATCCGTCCGGCGATCCTCTGGAATGACGGACGGACCCAGGAGGAGTGCGATTATCTGAACAAGACCATCGGGAGAGAGGTGATTTCTTCTTACACCGCAAACATGGCTCTGACCGGATTCACCGCTCCGAAGCTTCTGTGGGTCAGAAAGCATGAGCCGGAGAATTTCGCAAGAATCAAGAAGATTATGCTTCCGAAGGATTATCTGGCATACCGGCTCAGCGGCGTGCACTGCACGGATGTCTCGGACGCATCGGGGATGCTGCTTTTGGATGTGAAGCATAAGTGCTGGTCCAGGGAGATGCTTGAGATTGTAGGGATCAGAGAGGATCAGCTTGCCAGAGTGTATGAGAGCTACGAGGTGGTTGGACATATTACGCAGAAGGCTTCTGAAGATACCGGACTTCCGGTCAGTGTGAAGGTTATTGCGGGCGGCGGCGACCAGGCGGTCGGTGCAGTCGGAACCGGAACGGTCGGACATGGAATGTGCAGCATATCGCTTGGAACCTCCGGAGCCGTGTTTATCGCAAGCAGGGAATTTGCGGTGGATGAGAATAATTCGCTTCATTCCTTCGCAGATGCGTCCGGAAAGTATCATTTCATGGGCTGTATGCTTTCCGCGGCGGCTTCGAACAAGTGGTGGATGGATGAGATTATCGGTACGAAGGATTATGCGGGGCAGCAGGCGGCAATTACCGCACTCGGAGAGAACAAGGTGTATTTCCTGCCCTATTTGATGGGAGAGAGAACACCCCACAATAACCCGAACGCAAGGGGAACCTTCACCGGGCTCAGCATGGATACCACGCGTGCAGATATGACGCAGGCCGTGCTGGAGGGCGTTGCGTTCGCGCTGCGTGATTCGGTGGAGATCGCAAAGGGACTGGGCGTGTCGATTGACCGCATCCGTATCAACGGCGGCGGTGCGAAGAGCCCTCTGTGGTGCCGGATTATGGCGAATGTTCTGAATGTGAAGGTGGACAAGATCAACAGCGAGGAAGGCCCAGGCTTTGGCGCCGCAATCCTTGCGGCAGTCGGCTGCGGCGTATTCTCAAGCGTGGAGGAGGCATGCGGAAAGCTGATTCAGGTCGTGAGCACAACAGAGCAGGATCCGGAGCTGGTGGAGAAGTACAATAAGAAGTATGAAGTATTTCGGGCACTGTATCCGGCCATGAAGGATGTGTTTGATGTGATGGCGGGAGCGGAGTAAAAAGCGGGGAAAACGGGGAGGAAGAATAGGAATAAGGGGAATTTCGCAAATTGAATTGATTTGTGCTAAGAGCGCACGGGAAGCATTGGGCTGGAATGGCCTGGTGGGGACCGTGCGTTTTTTTGGTGGGGGACTTCGTAGAGTTAACATATCTACGAATTATAAAATTCTAAATTGATGACCTAAATAATATATCAGATACGCTTAAAAAAGTCAATGAGATTCTAATTTAATTATAAGATTCCAATTAAAATTAGATTATTCCGTGTTATAAAAATTACACTCAAAAGTTTAAGTTTTAAGTATCTTTTTTGATATAGAACTCCATTGATTATCAATACCGGAAACTTTTCAAAAATAGCATTAGCCGTCAAAACTTTGGTCATCGAAATCTCCTGCAGAATGCTTGAAACGTGGCGACAATGCACAGACTTTAATTTTAGAATTATCTTTTGCCGTCAAATAATTTTTCTTAATCAATGATTTCCCCAGATGAATTCAGATCTTATAAATCTTTTTCGTAGATATGTTAACTTCACGAAAACGCCGGAAGGAGGTGCACATGTCCGTTATCAATCGAATCATGGCTTTATTGGAAGAGAGGCAGATTTCTGCCAGGAAGCTTACGATGGATCTCAAGCTGGCAAACAGCTGTGTGTCAGAATGGAAGAAGGGAAAAGCCAAGCCTTCTGTTGACGCGATTGTGAAGATTGCAAACTATTTTGGGGTAACAACAGATTATCTGCTGATTGGAGGAGAGGGGCCTAAGCAGATTGAGACGGATAGAAGGGAGCAGGGATCTGTTCAAAAGATGGAGCAGAAGCCGCAAAGTTCAGATGAAGATTATAGGACACTTGTGGAAGGTTTTCAGGATTCTCTGGACGCAGAAGAGAACTTGGAGAAGATAGAACTTTCCGGGGAGGATAGGAAATTGCTCCATCTTTATCATAAGTTGGATGAGGAAGACAGGGAGTATATTTTGTGTAAAATCGTGGTCTTAGAGAGAGAGTACGCAGAGTAATACATAATAAGAGGGGATGTACTACAAAATTCCCTAAGTAAAATCGTCGCTTCGCGCGTTTTGCTGAAGGAAGGTTATCAGGGAGGCGGATGTCTGTGGCAGCGTGAAACCGCCGGTCACGGAATGGCGAAGCATGCCCTGGAAGAGACAGTTCTATTATTAAGGTGTGGTCTGATACAGATGAAGAAAGCATTGATCGTTACAACCGTCAGCGGATTTGTCCCACAGTTTGAAATGAATAACGTCAGAATCCTGCAAAAACTTGGATATACGGTACACTACGCAAGCAATTTTAAAACGCCGGTGTATGGGGAGGATAACAGGAGGCTGGATGGGAGCGGGATCGTAAGGCATCAGGTGGATTTTGTACGGTCCCCGTTTCGGATCCGAGAGAATCTCAGGGCGTATGGGCAGCTCAAGCGTGTGATAGAGCAGGGAGATTATGATGTGATTCACTGCCATACGCCGATGGGCGGAGCGCTTGCGCGGCTGGCAGCGCATAGGTCTGGTGTTCGCGCAAAGGTTATTTATACAGCACATGGGTTTCATTTCTATCAGGGGGCGCCAATCTGGAATTGGCTGATTTATTATCCGGTGGAACGGTGGCTGGCGCGGTATACAGATTTGTTGATTACGATTAATCGGGAGGATTATAGAAGGGCGAAGGAATTTCGACTCAATCCGGGCGGACGGGCGGTTCATGTTCCAGGAGTTGGAGTTCCGTATCCGGCAGAGAGGAGAATGGATGGGAATAAGGGGAAAGAAGCAGGGCACATCTATACTTTTGTTTCAGTCGGAGAACTAAGCCGAAGGAAGAATCATCAGGCGGGGATTCGGGCGGCGGCATATCTGAAGCAGTTCGTGCCGGGTGTGAAATTTCGATACCTGATATACGGCAAAGGTCCAAAGAAAGCAATGCTGTCTGACATGATTCGTACATATGGATTAGAAGACTGTGTTTGGCTTGCGGGGTATGAACCAGATCCGGAGATTTTGTACGGGAATGCGGATTGTATCCTCTTTCCGTCACTCCAGGAGGGATTGCCGATGGCTTTGATGGAGGCGATGACTTGGGGGCTGCCAGTGATTGCTTCCGCGATACGCGGAAACGATGAACTGGTAGTTCCGGAGAAGGGCGGGTATCTGGTCGAGAAGCAAGATGTCAGGGGATATGCGTTGAAGATGAAGAATCTGATTGACAGACCGGATTTGGGCAGACAGATGGGAGCATGGAATGAGGCACTGGTGTCAGCCTATTCACAAACTAAGGTTATGAAAAAAATGGAGAGCTATTATCGATGGATCCAAAGGAGTCAGTAAAGGCCGGGAACCCAATTCTGGTGCTGCTGTCAACTTATAATGGGGAGCGATATCTGAGAGAGCAGCTGGACAGCATTCTGAATCAGGATTGTGAAGGGATTGAGATTCTGATTCGGGACGACGGCTCGGAAGATGGAACGATTGAAATTTTGCGGCAGTATGAGAAATGCTATGACAATATACATATTATTTTGGGGGAGAATCTGGGAGCGGCACCAAGTTTTTTTGAACTGATTCGGGA
>CALWGS010000083.1 GCA_944380155.1 uncultured Lachnospiraceae bacterium | reverse complement strand
CATGATCGGCGATCTCGGCCGCTACCAGCAGGTCTCCATGACCGACGCAATGGCCCAGGGACACAATGCCGGCGGCAGCACGGCTGCAGACATGGCCGGTATGATGATGGGCATGAATCTGGCGAATCAGATGATGCAGAACATGCAGAATTCTCAGAATGCACAGATGTCAAACACACAGAGCGCTCAGACGCCGAACAGCCAGAGCGTGGCGAATCCCCAGAGCACGCCCGGCGCCCCGGCTTCCGGCTCCGGAACAAGACCGAACTTCTGTCCGGACTGCGGCACTAAAACGGAGGGCGCGAATTTCTGTCCGAACTGCGGCAGGAAGCTGTGCTGATGCCCGCTCCTCTTTGGGGGTATCGCAGACAAAGACACCAGCTGGAATCCGCACCAGTGTAAAAATCTCTAAACGGGGCCTGGAATCTCTCTCGATTCCAGGCCCCGTCCTGTACCCGATTCTAATTCTCTTAACTTCGAATCACCCATTCCAAGACGTCGAACAGCCAGCCCGGCAAAAGCGCGCAGCCGGCTAAACCGACAAAAGCAGCCCGATCACTACAGCAGCTCCGCCGCAATCATCCCGGCCGCCATAATCGCCGCCCCTACATACAGCGCGGGCGTGCCGAGCCGTACCTTCTTCGGCTTCTCCGGTCCCAGCGAATAGCGGATCTGCGGTTCTTCCCTCTCCGGCTTCTTCTTGCAGAAGATCTCCCGCACCGCCTTCCACCTTCCGTTGCTGATCGCGATCGCCCGGTACACAATGAAGGCCAGGCCGGTGCATACAAGCGCCGACATTCCATAGGTCTGAACCACATCCAGGACGCCCATGCTGTTAATCACCTGCTCCGAGTTCTCCAGCAGCGCATCCATTGTAAAGCCGTCCCCGAACATCTCCTCCAGCTGCGCGGCAAGCTGCGTATCTCCCGTCAGACCCGCATTCTTGTACAGTCCCTCCAGATACCACAGAAGCCTCGGATAGGCATACATCAGGAGAATGGAATTCGCATTGATAATAAAATGCATAATCATCGTAGAGGCAATGGAATTCGTTGCCTCAATGACCAGTGCGAATATAATTCCCATCAGGAACGCATAGCTGAACTGGTTAAGATTTCCATGCAGCAGCGCGAACAGCAGCGCGCTTAAGAAAATGGCCGCTGCCGGCCGGTACTTCCGGTACTCATTATAGAAGATTCCGCGGTACACGGACTCCTCCAGCACGGCGGGCACCAGTGCCACTCCAATCAGGCTCAGCAGCAGAGAATTCTGCCCCGTCAGCTCCTGCATATATGCTGTTGTCGTATTCTCCGCGAATACCATGGACAGCGCATTCACGAATGTCATCAGCGGCATGATCAGAAGCGTCAGGAGAATCAGCAGAACAATGGTCGAGATTCGAAGCCGGTTCAGCCTCACCGCCTCCTTATAGCTCTGCTTTTGAACAATCAGGTACACAGCGGCCGGGAGAATCAGCAGCAGCTGGGATATCATCAGGAGCACCAGATAATTATCCGTCAGCGCCGGGATTCCAAGATACGGCGCCACGCAGCTAACCAGCACCGTCGCCAGGAACACAATATTCACCCATTTGATTCGATCCATTCCATCACCCTATTCTTCCTCTTTTTTCCTGCACAGAACGTTCAACCACCTCTCTCCCGAACGCCCCTTCCTCACGTCATAGCTCTTCCAGCTGTCAATCACGGTCAGCTCCGGAAAGTCCTCCAGCTTACGCTTAAACTCCGTCCACGTATAATCACAAAAATACCTCCCATTCCGGATTCCCTTGAAATTCCCATGCTTATAGCATACATACAGAATTCCTCCCGGAACCAGACTCTTAATCAATCTATGATAGATATCCGGCATATCCTTCTCTTCCACATGAACCAGGGAAGCACAGGCCCAGATACCGTCGAATGCTTCATCAAAATCAATCTCATCGAACTTCATATTCAGAACGTCAAGGCCGGTATGTGCCTCAGCAAGCCTGCACATCGCTTCGCTCCCGTCAAGCGGCGTCACATCGAATCCATGCTCTGACAATGCAAGACTGTCGCGCCCGGACCCGCAGCCTAAGTCCAGAACCGATCCTCCCTCCTTGACCTCTTCGATAAATCTGTCCATCTGTTCGCTCAGATCCAGATCCACGGTTGATGCAAAATATTCCTTTGCATGCTTACTGTAATAGTCTGTCGAATCCAATTTACGATATCCTCCTTCCAATACGCCTATTATAACAGACTTATATAGGGATTTCTACTGTAATTTTAAGATTTATACTGTATTATTCAGGACGGACATGGTATAATTCAAGAGATGATTATGAGAAAGGCAGGATACTATAATATGTACAGTTTTGACAGCAGAGTCCGATACAGCGAGGTCAATCGCAGCCTGTCGCTCGATACCGCTTCTATCATTAATTACTTTCAGGACTGTTCAACCTTCCAGTCCGAGGATTTAGGCGCCGGAATTCAGTGGCTTGCAGACAGACACCGGATCTGGCTGATGAACGCCTGGCAGATCCTGATTTACAGGCTGCCGAAGCTTGGGGAGCGTATCACAATCGGCACTTGGGCTTATGACTTCAAAAGCATGTACGGATACAGGAATTTTGTAATTCAGAACGGAGATGGGAGCCTGGCTGCCGCCGCGAATTCGATCTGGGTTCTGATGGATACAGAGCATGGACGCCCTGCAAAGATCGCGCCCGAGGAGATTGCCGTATATCCCATGGAGCCTCCCTATCCGATGGAGTATGCTCCAAGAAAAATTGCCCTGCCCGGAGACTATACGGAGTATGACGCCTTCACGGTGCAGCGCTCCAGCCTCGATTCGAACAACCATGTGAATAACGGCCAGTATATCCGAATGGCGGAGAATTATCTTCCGGAGGGATATCCGATCCGGCAGCTGCGCGCCGAATACCGCAAGTCCGCCCTGCTCGGCGATTCGATTCATCCGAGGCTGTACCGGGACGGGAACCGGCTGATCGTCTCTTTAGCGGATGCGGACGGAAAGCCCTACAGCATTATCGAATTCCTGGACTATATTCCCGAACAGTCCGGACAGAATGGAGAATAGTATGATACAATTAGGAAAAACTCAGGATTTAATCATTATTAAGACAACAGAATTCGGAGTCTACTTGAGCGAACGTCTTGATAAGGACGCACCGGACCGGGTGCTGCTTCCGAAGAACCAGGTTCCCAGGCATGCCGGAATCGGCGATTTTGTCACCGTATTCATCTATAAGGACTCTGAGGATCGGCTGATTGCCACCACGGCCAAGCCTCTGATCGAACTGAATCAGCTTGCGGTGCTTACCGTGAAGGAAGTCTCCTCCATCGGCGCGTTCCTCGACTGGGGTCTGGCCAAGGATCTGCTGCTTCCGTTCCGGGAACAGCAGGCACCGGTCAAGGCGGGCGATCGGGTGCTGGTCAGCCTCTACATCGATAAGACCGGGCGCCTGTGCGCCACCGCGAAGCTGTACGGGAAGCTTAAGACCCGCTCTCCCTACCGCAAGGACGACCATGTAACCGGAATCATCTACGAGATTACGGAACCCTTCGGAGCCTTCGTCGCGGTGGATCAATGCTATTCCGCCTTAATCCCCATGCGTGAGATGACAAGGCCCTTACATTACGGAGAGACGGTGGAAGCCCGCGTTACCAGAGTCCATCCGGACGGCAAGCTGGATCTGAGCCTCCGCGAAAAGACCTGGGTTCAGATTGATTCCGACTGCGCGCTGATTCTGGAGGAATTAAAGAAAGCAGACGGCTTCCTTCCCTTCCACGACAAGTCAGATCCGGACGAGATTAAGCTCCGCTTCCGGATGAGCAAGAACGCCTTCAAGCGCGCAATCGGACATCTCTACCGGATGGGAGCGCTTACCATCGAGGAGAACGGAATCCGTTCCAAATCATAAGCCCCGGACGGTTATGCCCCCTAGAATCCCCTTCCGATACACAGAGTCAGGAACATCACATGCTCGATTCCCGCCGTCTTCAGCACGGCGGCACAGGCCTCAACGGTACTCCCCGTCGTATAGATATCATCGATGAGGAGTACCGTCTTTGGTATCCCGGGAAGTCTTCTCCATTCCGCCTGCGACAGGGCGAAGGCGGCGTCCACATTCTGACACCGCCCCTTATCATTCAGCTCCTTCTGCGGCCTGGTATTCCGGATCCGGACTAACAGGGGGATCTCCGGGATTCCGGTCAGCCGCTCGATTCGTTCGGCAAGCAGGGCCGCCTGGTTATACCCCCTGGCCGCCAGTCTCCTTCTGTGAAGCGGGACCGGCACCAGATAATCCGGACGGTACCGCCGCAGGAAGCCGCCCGCAAGCCTGACGGCCTCCTGCGCGTAGAACGCGGCATATTCCTTCCTTCCTCTGAACTTGAACGCGGCAATCGACTCCGCCGTGACCCGATCATATCTCCAGAGAGCAAACCCTCTCTCACACAGAAAGCTTCTTCTGGCACAGTCATAACAATACTCCGCTTCTTCCTTCTCTACCGGCTTGCTGCACCTTACGCAGCGCGGCCCCGTAATCACGGGAAGCTTCTTCACGCATTCCGGGCAGATTCTCTGATCCGCCGGGTAGAGAATTTCTCCGCACACAGGGCATCTTGGCGGATACAGACATGCCGCAAACCCTGTCAGAATCGATTTGATTTGATCCACTTCTCCTCCTGTTCTCTCTCCAGGAACAGGAAACCGAATTATTCAAACAGCTTCTCAGGATAGAGTCCCTGATCCGTCAGAGCACGCAGAGCAGCCACAACCGTTGCCTTATCTTCCTTATAGGTTACGCCGAACCACTTGTCATTCGTATGCAGAACTTCAACTGCCGCCTTCCCTTTGCGGACCAGATCGCCTACCACCTCCGGAAGGAGATACTCCGCCTTCACGTCACCCGGTTCAAGCGCCTGTAAGAAATCAGCGAATCCGCTGCCAAGCTCGTTCAGGAAATCCGGGGTAAAGCCCCACATATTCATGGAAACCAGACTGTCAAGCGGGAGTCTGAGCGGCTCTCCCGATCCGGTCTTGCCGACGGCTTCCTCTCCGTCTCTCTCAAGCCCGAAGGTCTCCTCTACGTTCGTCAGCCTGCCCTGAGCGTCCACCTTGCAGATACCCCTTGTCACAATTCCGTTGTCACTCAGCGTATTGCCCAGAACAAATCCGGCCATGCAGAAATGATACATCCCATCCTTCGGCGCCTCCACATTCGCGAGGAACTCATGCAGCTTCACGAACGCCTCTTTCCCGTAATAGTCATCCGCATTGATGACGGCAAACGGCTCCTTAATTGTCCCAAGGCAGCTCAGCACAGCCTGTCCGGTTCCCCACGGCTTCGTCCTGCCCTCCGGAACCGTATAGCCCTCCGGAACATTGGAAAGCTCCTGGAAGACATATTCCACCTTCGCATGCTTCTCGATTCGATCCCCGATGACACGCCTGAATTCCGCCTCCAGATCCTTCCTGGTGATAAAGATTACCTTGTCAAAGCCCGCAGCCAGCGCGTCATAGATAGAATAATCCATGATAATCTCTCCGCTCGGTCCTACATGCTCAAGCTGCTTGATTCCTCCGCCGTAGCGGCTCCCCATTCCTGCCGCCATAATCACAAGCGCCGTCTGATTCATATGTGTATTGCTCCTTTCGTTCGATACGTATTGGATTCGATATTCTGCCCCTTTTATTCTACCGCATCTATTATAATACAATTATATTTATATTGCATCTGTTTTTTTCATAATTTTCACGATAACGGATCATGATGCATATCCCGGATCCAATCTGCCAGACCGGAGTAGCGCTTTTGTTTACTTACATTTTCTATCATTTTCTTAATCAT
>CALWGS010000082.1 GCA_944380155.1 uncultured Lachnospiraceae bacterium | reverse complement strand
TTCTGCTTGTGATTATGATAGTGGCTGCAGTGGGAGACGGATATCTGAACGCATCCGTGAATATCGCCCTGACCTACCCGGAGGCCTCGGAAGGGCTCAATCCGAACGGAAGCAGGTACAATGTCAGTGATATTCTGGGGGATGAGGTATTGGAAGCCGTGATCAGTGACGGAGGCCTTGGATTGTCAATAGAAGCGCTGAAGAGCGCGCTGGATGTTGCGCCGGTCAGCGCGACAGAGGACGAGATGGTATCCACTCAATATGTCCTAAGCTTCGAAGGCAATTCGGATACGGGAACTCTGAGAGGAGCCAATGTAGTAGGCGTAGTGGCTGAGGTATACCGGGAATGGTTTATTGACAAATACTCGGTCAATTATAATGCGCTGGATATTTCATTTGACGATATTCAAGAGTATGATTATCCGGATCTGGAGACTTATTTCACAGATGCTATTTATGCGATTGCCAATTTTTCCAGTGCATATTATAACAGGGATCCTTCTTTCTTATCGGAGGATACGGGAGAAAGTTTCGGATCGATTAATACAAAGATATGGGATATCTACAATACTGGACTGGAAAGTCTGAGTGCTTATATCCTTTCGAACGGATTATCCAGGGATTCTGAAATTTATCTGGATCGGATTCGGTATCAGGATATTATTCGATGCAACAATTATCTGAAAAGCACTCAGGCGTATGATGTTCGTCTGGAAGCGATTGATAAGTACGATAACGATATGGCAACGGTTGTTTATATTCCGACCTATGATCAGGACTACACGTTTTATATGTCCAAGACCAAGATAGGAATTGATCATTTTTCGGCAGATGCAGATGAGTACAGCAGCAATGCGGGAAATATGCTTTCCCTTATTCTTGATGACCGTTATCTGATGACGCAGTTAGGCAGCGGCAGTATGGACGAAGACGTGTATGAAAAAGCAGACAGCATGATAGAAGATCTGAAGGATCAGCTCCTCACTCTTGCCGAGGAGACAAAGGGTACCGTGCAGGATTATATGGATACCAAGATGAATGGCTACATATCCATATCAGAGCCGGGAGGCGGTTCTGTGATACAGTATATTGTGATTGCCGGAATTGCGGTGCTGTTCTTTGTCGTTCTTTATTTTACAAGAGCTCTTTCGGTTCTATATGAGCAATTTGTGATGAAGGAAGTGAAGAGGGAGTTCCTAAGTGAGAAGAAGGCGGAATAAAAACAAAAAAGGATAGATAAGGAGATTGTGTTATGAATAAATTTCAGCCTTTTCATTATATTAAGAAATATGCTGTTGAAATTATAATATTTTTGATTCTCCTGACAGTTGGGCTGTATGTTGTATTGTATCAGTTTCAGACTTACACGGCGAGGGTTGTGATTGAATATGTATACTATGGAGCAGACAACGGATATGCGCCGGATGGAACCGAATTTGATCCGGCGGGCATCTATTCTTCCAATATCATCAGCCAGGTTATGGATAATCTGAATTTGGATCAGAATCAATATTCCCTGGATCAGATCCGTGGTTCCGTTGTTGTAGAGCAGATTGCGGATGAATCGGTGGATGCCGTGAACGAAGCATTGAACAGCGAAGGAGAGTCTTCGGATCTTCAGTCTACCCAATATTCTGTCACATATGAGGTTGGCAGTGCGGAAGGAGCAGACATGGCCCGCGCCATACTGGATGAGATTGTGGATGTCTATTTTACTGAGTTCTCCAAACAGTATATCAATACATCCTCCGTTGTTAACAGTACTTCGGACATCAATCAGTCCGGCTACGATTATATAGAACAGATGGAACTGATCGAGAGCGCACTTGAACGGACCATTACCAGTCTGTCGAGCAGAGCGACTGCGGATCCGGAGTTCTATTCCTATGAGACTGGATATTCATTCAATGAACTGGTAACGAAGTTTTCGATTCTTCAAAATACACAGGTGGCTTCTTTGTATTCCTATATTCTGAATCATCGGGTTACAAAGGATCTGGATGTGCTTCTGGCCAAGTATGAGCAGAGAGTTCAGGACTATGAGCTGGAGCAGGAAAGCAACCAGGTTCGTATGGAGGAGGTCGAACAGATTCTGGAGGCTTATGTCGAGAAGCTGAGAGAATCGGATAATACGGCCAAATCCAGTGTGGAATCGAATGGGGTTCTGATCCAGGACAGTAACGTGCTTGGAGATGTTGAAGATCCTTATTATACAGCTCAAGATGGAACAGTAATTGCAACTGATCAGACCACGGAATATGAGATTCTGCTTCAGAACTGGATTAGCATATCAGACGCTTATCATTCCTCGGTGATTGATGCGGCTTATGCACAGTATGTGATTGATTGCTTCAGCGGCAGTAGCAGCGCGGCAGCGGACTACCAGGCGGGAATGGCTGAGATTACTGGATTCGCCAGGGATGGCTCCGGAACAGACCTCGGTGAAGGAGCAGATTCCGCTGAGGAAGAGGGGGAAACAGACTCAGGTGAGGAAGAATTAAGAGCGGACGCAGGGGATGAATTCTTTGAGCTTTACACCAAACCGACTTCGGCCTGTACCCAGGAAGATATCGACTACGTTGAAGAGAGAATTGGGCAAATTATCGGGACAATGGATGAGCTGTATGCCATCACTGCAGATACGGACGCCGAGTACAATGAGTATCTGGGGGCGGAATATATTCAGATCCTTTCAAGTAACCAGGTTACAGAAGGAATAAATTTGGTGCTGTATACCCTGATTGGAGCAGTTCTTTTCCTGGTTGTTGGCTGTACGGCAGTCATTGTTCTGGGACGTCTGGGAGATATCATGGAGTATACCGCTTATATCGATCATCAGTATCGTATGCCGAATCGGGCGGCGTGTGACAGGTATATCAGGAAGAATGAGAACCGTATCCTGCCGGCAGGCTATGGCTGTATGTTCCTTCAAGTATTGAATCAGAATGAGATTAACCAGAAGTTGGGGAGAAAAGGCGGAGATGAGGCCCTCTCCTATCTGGCGTCCAGCCTGAAGAATCTGTTGGAAGGAGAGAAGGCGTTCGTTGGCTATAACGGCAGCGGGCAATTCATGGTATTTATTCGGAACAAAAAAGAAGATACCTTGCAAAATGTCAGGAGAAACCTGCATATCATGCTGACTGAGCATTTTCGCAACATGAAGCTTAGCTTTCAATACTCTGCGGGAATAGCGGTATCCTCACAGGAGGAGGTTTATCAGATTAGGAGCCTTCTGGGGAAAGCATCCGGAAACAGGCAGCGGTATGAAGCAGGTGCTCCGAACGAGGAGATAGGCAATGAAGAAGGGAAATAGGCTGCTGTTAAGCATGATATTGTGTGCCCTGGCAGCGGCAGCCCATTATTTTTCAGATACTTATATCACGATCGCAGGATTTGGAGTCTCTGCCTCATTGCCGTTTTTGCTTATTATAATTCTGTTTGGATTTATAGATTTTCTGATTACTCCGCGCATTGCGAGGGCCATCCTGATAGGGAAGCAGTTCTGGACATTGCAGCTTCCGGTTTTGTTCCCTTTCCTGTGGTCCCTTTTGATCTGGATTCTGACCTCTTCGGGTTTCTCGGAAATCCGAAGAGGGATGGTCAGTGTTATGTACTTGGTGTTCGGAATCTGTGGGATGGCAGCTTTTGTCTATATGATAGGAGAGAACGCGATATGGTGGTTCCTGCTCTCTTTGATACTCCCCAATTTGGTGGTCCTTGTGCAGGTGATTGCGTCAAATGGGATTGGTGAGTTCCTGCGTGAGTTCTGGACGCTGATCATAAGTTTTGCAGGCGATACTGGTCCTGTAATGCGGCAGTTGGAGGTACATGGCATTACATATGCATTCGGTATTTATATGACATTTTTCCTGGTGCAGTGGCGGAGCATAAAAAAGAAATGGCCGTTGGTATTTTTGGCATTGTTTTTCTTCCTGACCGGAATGAAGCGAATTGGCGTGGCGGCGGTACTGGTAGCGGGGGGACTGGGGGTTGCGCTTATGGCCTTTCGCGGGTTTCGGGAGGCGGAGCGATTTCTCATCCGGGTGCTTGGGGTTATGCTTCCCGTGGCGATTCTTGCATATGTTGGAACAATTTATTATGGATTATTTGACTATATGGAGCAGATCGGTATTGATACAAATATGAGGTCGCATATTTATTCCGTTTATCAGCCGTACTACAGATTTTCTCCGTTCTTCCTTGGAAACGGCACGGGCTGGGTAGATGATATGTTCCAGACATGGCAGGCTGCCGCGGATGAATTGACGATATACGAAGTATACCATACTCACAATGACTATTTGAGGGAGTATATCGAGCTTGGAATGGTGGGAGTTTTTCTCTGGTGCCTGCTGAGATTTCACTATCAGGTATTTCGGGCATTTCGTATTCTGGGAGAGGAGAGTGGAATCTTGTGTCTGGCTTTGGTTGTCTACATGGGAATCACATATATGACAGATTCTACCGCTACACACTTGTCTATTCATTGTGCGTTTGCGGTGTTAATGATGGCGATTCAACTAACAGAACGAGAGAAGAGAAAGGAGGAACTGCTGGATCTGGAAAACCGAAGGATCAGCGATCCGGCAGAATCATAAGGAGATGAAAAAATGCCTGTTAATTTTGCCGTACTTTGGGAAATTTCCCAATTATTTTCCGTTGTTTTTAAGAAGCTGTGGCAAGAATACGGAGTTTGACTGGTTGATCATAACGGATAATATGCAGAGTTATATTTGGCCGGATAATGTACGGAAACTTTATATGAGCTTTGCACAGATGCGGCAGAGAATACAGAAAAAGTTTTCTATGCAGATTTCTTTGGAGTACCCATACAAACTCTGTGATTTCAAGCCGACTTATGGCTATGTTTTCGAAGAAGAGTGCAGGGAATATCGGTATTGGGGACATTGCGACTGCGATTTGATATTTGGAAATCTGAATAAAATTCTTGCGCCGTTACTGGATCAGGGATATGATAAACTGTTTGCTGCCGGGCACCTGACCATATATCGCAATACTTGGGAAAATACCAGGAGGTTCTTTCATGAATGCCGCGGAGTACAGTATTACAAAAAAGCCCTTACGACTGATGAAATCTGCTGGTTTGACGAGGATCTTTTTGAACAGAATATTCATACGATTTTTCTGGACGAAGGCGCAAAGTTGTATACGCGCGATTTGTCCCTGAATGTAGCAGTGGACTATCCGAAGTTCTTATTTGCGCCGTATGTGGATGAGATTTCCAAATTTAAGGTGCAGCCTTTTCGGCGCGCGTTATATGTCTGGAATAACGGAGAACTTGAGAAGACGGAATGTGATGCGGATGGCAGGCTTCGGACGGAATCTTACCTCTACATGCATTTTCAGCTGCGGCATATGCGTTATCGGAAGAGGTTAGAAGAAGTGATTCAGATTTATCCGAACGGATTCCGGGCAATGAAGCAGTATCCTGTCACTGTAAAACAGTGGAAGAGACTGACCGGAATGTCTCCGAATTTGCACTATCTTAGGAGAAAATGGAGTAACCTGAAGAAGAGGCTTGAACGATGGAACAGGAAAAAAGCGTAAAAAAGAATTATGTGTATAATCTGTCTTATCAAATTCTGGCCATTCTGGTTCCTTTGGTAACAACGCCGTATATCTCCAGAGTACTGGGGGCAGAACAGATTGGAACGTATTCTTATACCAGTTCGATCGTGTCTTATTTCGGTATGGTTGCCGCGTTGGGGACCGTTTCCTATGGACAGCGGGAGATTGCGGCCTGTCAGAAGGATGAGAAGGGAAGGGGACAGCTCTTTTATGAGCTGTTCCTGCTCCGCCTGCTGACAGCGGGGATTGCTCTGGCCGCTTATATCGTATTCTTGAGCGTGGCTGAGACATATCGGATTCTCTATTTGATTCAGCTCTGTACGGTGGCGTCCTGGATCCTTGATATCAGCTGGTTCTTTCAGGGAATGGAGAACTTCCGGGTGACGGTGGTCCGAAATTCCTGCGTCAAGATTCTAAGTGTGGTGCTGATTCTGTTATTCGTAAGAGAGGAGTCAGATCTGTGGATCTATACATTGATTGTCTGCGGAACCACGCTGGCGGGGAATCTGACCATGTGGCCGTTCCTGAAGCGTTATGTGGGGCGTCCGGACTGGAGGGGGCTGCGTCCGTCCCGGCATCTTCGCGGTTCTATGGAGCTGTTCATTCCCATGATCGGCATCCAGGTCTATACGGTCCTGGATCAAACGATGCTTGGAATGATGACGGATACTACGCAGGTAGGATATTATTCTCAGGCCCAGAAGATTGTGAAGCTGGTGTCTACCGTCCTGTATGCTCTGACGGCCGTTTTGATGCCCCGGATGTCCGCCGTGTTGGCAGAGGGGGATCGAAAGCTTGCTGATCGGTACTATAAGAGAACCATTGATTTCTCCGTCCTGCTGATTCTGCCCATGTTTGCCGAGACGATTCTGATCGCTGATTATTTGATTCCGGTCTTTCTGGGAGAAGGGTATGAGGAGAGTATTTTACTGCTTATGATATTGAGTCTGCTTTATGTGACTCAGGGAATTGGGCAGATTGCCGGGACGATTCTGGTTTGCTTAAAGAGGCAGAATAGATATACTGCGGCTGTTACAGCTGGGGCCGTCCTTAATCTGTGTGCGAACGCCTTACTGATACCAGTCTGCGGAGCTGCCGGGGCCGCCGCCGCTTCCGTTGCAGCGGAGTTGTGTGTAGAATTGATTATGTTAAGAGGACTCGGGCCGGAGTTCGACGGCGACTACATTAGGAAAGCATTCCTGCGGTATCTTCCGGCAACGGCGATTATGTCCGTGGTGTTGTTTGGGATGAAGTGTGTTCTTACTGTTAGACTGCTGTCGCTTTTGATTCTAGGAGGATCGGCAGTCGCAGTCTACGGTCTGTTGCTGGTACTGAAGAAAGAACCGCTTATTTATGAACAATTGAAACGGAGGAGGAAGTAAAGAAAGACTTATGGATGATACGAAACAAAAAACAGTAAAAAATGTAATAGGAATGTGGTCGGCATTAAAAGGGCTCCTGGTGATTGCCGTAATCTTGGGGCATTCCGTCTATGAGGCCGAACAGATATGTAATATTCCTGTGTATCCGATTCCGTTTCGGGTGCTGACAAAGGCCGGAGGGATTATACTATTTACTTTTTTTGTTATTAGTGGTTATTTATTCAATCCTAAGAAAAAAGGGATTGGAAAGCAGTATGGAAAATATGTGCTCATTTATGTGGTAGCAGCGTTGTTCATGACCGTTGCTGCTGTCATTAATGATTGGATAACGGGGAGAACGAATCCGAATGCCGGGAGTCTGTTTCTGGGATGTCTATATGGAGCGTCAGAGCGTATGTCCTTGTTCGGGTGGGAGATTCAGCCTCCTTATGCCTTGTGGTTTTTTGCTGTATTTATGAACAGCTGGCTTATTTTGGAGATGCTTACGAAGATAAAGAAAGAAGCTGTCCGGCGTGGAATTATATTTGGTTGTCCTGTCCTGTTTTTCTTGTTCTGTATTGGTGTTGGAAGACCGGGTGGATTGATCTTAGAAAGACTGCCGTTCTATATTGTTCCTACCATTATTGCAGTCATGTTATTGTATATTGGATATTATATAAAAAAAGAAAATATACTATTTCAAAAAATAAAATGGTACTGGTGGTGTATTATTATTTTTACTGCTTTGGGTTCCTACTTCTTCGGAAAGATTGATATGATGAGGAATGGATACCAACTGAATATTTTGGATTGTGTCGGTGGCATTTGCGGTGTATTCGTAGTGTTATATTGGTATATCCGGCTCATAAATCCTGATAACAGACTGTTAGATCCGCTGATGTGGATTGGGAGAAGGACGCTCCTGATCATCCCGATTCATTGTGTAGAGTGGGCGTTGTTCATGTGGGCAGATTGGAGGAAATTGCGTCCATTAGGAATGTATGGTTCTGCTTTCCTTATCTTCTTCTTGCGAATGGGTATTATTGTTTTAAGCTGTATTGTCATAGAGTATCTGCAAATGAAATATAAGAGATGGAAACAGGAGGTAAAGAAAAATGGATCATATGTCAGAGAAAATCATTAAGGTATTAAAGGACATGGATATCGAGGATGCAACCCCCGAGTCATCGCTGATGGGGGATCTGGAACTGGAATCCTTACAGATTTATGAGCTGCTGGCCGAAATGGAGGCGCTCTGTTCCGTCCGGATTCCGGAGCGTGTTCTCCTCAAGGTGGATACGGTTCAGGACCTGGCCGATGAAATCACAAAGCTTGTGGAGAAGAAGCATGATTAAGATTTTGGAATCTGTGCTGCGTGAGAATGAGGATAGGCCTGTGATTCAGGATGCAAGGCGGGGAAGGGAACTGACGGGAAGTCAGGTGCTGCTCGAAATAGGAAGAAGCTGCGGATTCTGGAGGCGCTTCTTCCCTGATTCCGGCCATCATGTAGGGATTCTTGCCGAGAACAGCGCGGACTGGCTGATTCAGCTCTTTGGAATTATTGCCTCCGGTAATCTGGCGGTTGCGTATCATTCCGGTCTTTCAGAGGATGAAATCAGACACCAGATGCGCTGCTCCAATACGGAGGTTATGTTATGTGATGATGGAATGTATTTCAATGGAATGATTTCTGACGGAATTTCATCCGGTGATGGAGCGGAACCCTGTGATATCAGATTTGTTGAGATGTCAGAGGCCTGGGGAGGGGATGCGGCTGAGTTTGCGTTCAGAGAAGATGATGAGGATGTTTTACTTCTTTTTTCTTCCGGCACTGGGGGACGCAGCAAGATTGTTTCGCTTACGAACGGAAATCTGTCCGCCTTCGCACAGTATCTGCGGGACGCATGGAAAGGCTTTGAGACTTCAAAAACAGGGACGAGAGATACGGTTCTGGTTCCGGTACCTCTGTACCATATCAGCGGGATTTTTAATTGTTACAATGAATTGATTCGGGGAAATTCCCTGATCATCAGCGGCGCAAAGTATTTGTTCCGGGATGCTGCGGGAGGCGGCGCAACGAAGGCTGTGCTGGTTCCCTCCATGCTGAGGCTTCTTGCGGATCGGGCAGACAGGGATGAGAGGCTTGGACGGGGAGTGAGAACGCTCAGGGAGGTGGTATGCCTTGGGGCTGCTCTGCCGTCTGAACTGGCAGAATTCCTGCTTAAGAGGGGTATTCGGCTGACAATCTACTACGGACTGACAGAGACGGCGGGCATTGTATCGGGGCTTGGGGATTACAGGGAAGGCGCGTCCGGACAGCTTGTACCCTACATGGAAGCGAAGCTCCTGGACGGGGAACTCTTGCTTCGCGGCCCCAATGTAATGAAAGGGTATTATAAGAATCCACAGGAAACGGCTCAGGTTCTTCAGGATGGCTGGCTGTATACGGGCGATCTGGCGGAAATCCGGGAGGGATATTTGTATATCCGGGGCAGGAAGAAGAATATCATCATTTTGGATAACGGCGAAAATGTCAGTCCGGAGGAGCTTGAGGAGAAGCTGTATGCCTGCCCGCTCATTACGGAATGCTTGGTATGGGAAGAGGAAGGGCAGATCGCGGCAAATATCTATTCCGCCGGCAAGGGTATGGATTGGGAGGAACGAAGGAAGCAGATTGAGAATGATGTCAGGAAGATGAACCAGAGTCTTCCGCCAACGCACCGGATTGTCAGACTTCATATCAGGCAGGAGGAGCTTGAGAAGACGGCGTCAGGCAAGATAAAAAGGAAGAGGACTCTGACATAAGAAAAAGGAGGAAGCGATGCCGGAGGTATCAGTAATTGTACCGATCTACAATAGTGAATCCTATCTGAGAGTCTGTCTGGATTCTCTGACAAGCCAGGATTTTCCCGATTTGGAGGTCGTTCTGGTGGACGACGGTTCCAGGGACTCGAGCCCGGCGATCTGTATGGAATACTGCGCCGGATTTCCGTTCTTTCATTACTATAGGAAGGAGAACGGAGGATTGGCCGACGCGCGGAATTACGGAATTGCGAAGGCGAAGGGACGATGGCTGGCAGTCGTAGACAGCGACGATTATGTGGAACGGAATTTTATTCACAGAGTGCACGCGGCAGCCGCGGCGGGCGGGGTGAAGATGGCCTGCTGCGGGTATTATGAAGAGAGGGGGAGGAACAGGCAGAGAGTTGCGTATTCGAGTTCAGGACAGATCGAAGGAAGGAAATTGTTTGAGAGTATTCTATCCGGAGAAGAGATCGGAAACTTTGTCTGTAATAAGATTTTTGATGCCGGTTTGTTTAACGGAATCGAGTTCCCGCGGGGAAGGCGGTATGAAGATATCAGAACATTCTATAAGCTGGCAGATCGCTGTGAGAACGTGGCTGTTTTGGATGAACCGCTCTATCACTATGTCTATCGAAAAAGCTCATTGGCACACGGATATGGAACCGGGAACGCAAAGGAGCTGATGGACGCGTGCGGGGAGCTGTGCAGATATATTCGAGAGAAATATCCTTCCCTAAGCAAAGAGTGCGATCGCTACCTCTTTCTTGAGCATATCTACAATTTGAATACACTCTCTAAGGCAGGAGTATTTCCCGGGGAGGATGTCTGGAATGTTTCTCTGAAATATCTCGAGGAGAATCGGGCGCAGGTTAAGAACCTAAGTTCCAAGTACAAACTGAGCGCCTGTTTGTTGATGGGGATTCCAAAGATTTACAGCCGGATCCTCTATCAAAAAGAGAGGTTTGGTGAATGGAAGGCAGAGGGAATCCGAGTCATCAGGAGCGATCAGAGCGGGGAGACAGGACGGAATTCAGAAGTGTGCTCTCGTGAGAAATCCGAGATATTCCACACGGATTCCTCTCTGTCCGATATTGGTTGTGCTCCCATGATTAGCGTGATTATCCCGGTATACCGGGTGGAACGCTGGCTGGATCGATGCTTGTTATCCGTCGTAAGACAGAGCTATCAAAACCTGGAAATCCTCCTGATCGATGATGGTTCTCCTGACCGCTGCGGGGAGATCTGCGAGGAGTGGGCGAAGAAGGATGCGAGAATCCGTGTCATCCATAAGCAGAACGCAGGACTTGGAATGGCACGCAATACCGGCGTAGAAGCCGCGCGTGGGGAATATATCGCGTTCGTTGATTCCGATGATTACATATCAAGAGACATGATCCTGACGTTGTATCGCAGAATCAAGGAGACCGGAGCTCAAGCCTGCTACGGAGGATGTATCGATGTGGATGAAGCGGGAAGAAAGCACTGTGGAATACCGCCGAAGAGGCTGAGCTATACTGGAAAGCGGGAATTGCTTGCATTTGTTAAGGAAGTAATAGGGAAAAGACCGCAGGAGAGCGGGAATTGCTTTACCGGGATGAGTGCGTGGGGGAATCTGTATGATGTCTCGCTGTTTCGGGAGGACGGGATACGCTTCCGAAAGGAGCAGAAGGTTTTGTGCGAGGATCTCTTCTTTAATATTGCCGTATGCCGCAAAGTCTGCCGGGTGGTCATTGCGCCGCACTGTCTATATTACTACTGTGCGAACGAAGGGACACTGACGAAGGCTTATCGCGCCGGGCGGTTTGAGGCCGCGAAGAAGATGAGAAAGCTGCTTGTGAAGGAATTCGGGCAGGAAATAAGACATGATGAGGATCTGGTGCGGCGGATTGATAGAAATTATCTGGATAATCTGATTCTTTGTCTCAAGCTAGAGATTCTGTACAGAAGAGAGAATGGAAGGAGTCATTGTAAACGGCAGATACGGCGTATGCTTAACGACCAAACAACACGGAGGATCCTATCCTGCTACCCTGTTCATCGGATGGAGACGAAGCAGAGACTTCTGTTCACTATGATGAAGCTGCGAATGGTGCTGCCGGTATTCTGGATGTTCCGGCTGCGCTATCACATGTGAAGCATCAGTCAAATTGCACGGCGCACGCCCAAAAAGCGTGTGCCGATTGTGCGAATCTCCGAAATCCTGGAATGATAAAATTTTACAAAAAAAATACTTGCAATTCACCGGCAGATCCGATATAATAATCAGCGTTGTGACGTTGATAGCGTGGAAGCGTGAGGTTGCCGCACAAGGATGCGGGTTTTTCCGTGGAGCGAATGTCATGTTATGAAAACTGGCGACAAGTCACTGTACAAGAATATAGGTCTGCGCAAGGCAGAGAACCGTGTAAATTTCGCTGAGTCGGGATAGGCAGAATTTGCATCCATGATTATGCAGGAAACACACGGATGAGTGTACAGTCACCGCTTGTCGTACTGCAATAAA